>JAFZQL010000215.1 GCA_017620435.1 Erysipelotrichaceae bacterium | reverse complement strand
AGGGCAAAGTCCTGCGGATTCTTCTTCAGATCATTGGTCTCGACTCTGGCTCCCGCATTGAGGTCTTCCAGTTTCTGATGGGACAGTTCGCCATAGAGCGGATCGGATTCTACGGAGAAATAGACGTCTCCGTCGATCACGTAGGCATTGCCACTGTCTACCAGTTTCCCGATGAAATCGATGATCTCATCCATGGTTTCCGTGACTCTAGGCGTTACGTCCAGCGGTACAATATTCAGGCTGTTCCTGACATCGTTGTACGCCTTGATGTAGCGCTCCGCGATCTCCTTCTCGCTTACGCCTTCCTCCAGCGCCTTGTTGATGATCTTGTCATCCACATCGGTAAAGTTGGACACGAACTTCACTTTATAACCCAGGGCTTCGAAAGTCCTTCTCAATGTATCAAAAACGACGATCGGACGGGCATTGCCGATGTGGGCATGGTTGTATACGGTAGGACCGCATACGTACATGCTGACCTTGCCTTCTTCGATCGGAACGAATTCTTCCGTTTTTAACGTATAGCTGTTATAAAGTTTCATCTCTTTCATCCTCCACATAATACTGATAGATACTCTCCTTCAGAGCGATCCATTTCTTCATGTCCTTGCTCTTCAAAAGAAAGTCCGACCTGATCTGACCCTCTTTGATCAGAGCGATGAGATCTTCATCGCTGAACATCCCTTCAAAACCTTTAATCTTCCAGATCTTATTCTTATTCATTTTCCATGATCCTGCAATAAGTATATTCTATTTCCATGTTCAGAAGCTCGGACTTCGTAAAAGTCTTCCCCTCAAGATTGCTCCAGGAGACCGTAGCGGAATCTCCGGCACAGATGTCGTCTTCTCCGCCCATTGTCGCATGGATATGATCCTCAGGGACACCCAGACCCAGCAGGTAGCTTCTAAAGACTTCCTCCGACATGTTTCTTCCCTGGGCAAAACTGTAGGTCTCTTCCGGCTTCTCGTAGGTAAACGTCAGTTTAAACGGATCGGAATCCGTATAGTCTCCCTCGCCGATCGAAACGATCGTAATGGTATAGTTCTTTCCATCCGTCATGTTGTCTGTCTCGAACTTGACGACTTCTTCCTTTTCCAGCCTGCGGGAAATGCCGATACCGACATCGATCGATACCAGATAGCCCGAAGCATTGCTGACGCCCTTGAACTGTACCGAAACATATTCCTCATCGATATGATATTCCACCTCGGAAACCATCTCCAGACGCTGCTTGTCGAGATCCTCTTTTGAAAACTGGTTATAGCTGTTGTTGCCGACGCCGTAGATCCTGACGCCGTCAAAACCGATCAGATAATCACTGCCCGCATCGATTGCAATGATGTTCGACCACATTTCTACCTCCGAGATGATCTCGTCGTTGTCGATCTCAATGTGCACCTTGCCATACTGATCCAGACCGGCCACGAAACTGTCTCCGCAGCACACATCTACGATCTCTTTCCAGCTCTCCGCCTGCAGATAATTGTTTCCGCTCTTGGCAAACACATCTACCGTACCGTCCTGACAAAGGATGGCCAGGATATTGTCGGAAGATGCGACATCCTTGATGTTCTGATAGTTCTTCAAAGAACCTGATCCGATGAAGCTGCCGCTGTAGTACAGCATCCCGTCTTCATCCATGGCGATGGAACCGTTGGAAGGTGCATAGACCTTTTTGATCCCTTTCACATCTTCAATGTCGCAGGCTCCTGAACTGTTGTCTCCCGTACAGTGGACTCTGCCGTTGGAATCCACGCCAAGCACATGCGCTCTTCCTGCGGCGATATCCACGATGTTGTGCCAGTCCTGCAGTTCCTTCGCATACTTCGAGATCAGACCGGCACTGGATACCGTGCCGTCCTCGTTCAGGATGATCGTAAAACCTTCTCCCTCCTGGACCTTGATCGCACCGGAAGAAGTCAGGTTGGACAGTTCGCCGTTGGTATTGCTTCCGGAACCGTTGACTGCCGAATAGTCGTCGATATAGACGACCGTAGATTCCGATACCGACAGACGGTTGATGTTGTCCCTGATCAGGGTATACGGCTTCGCTGTATTCTTTAAGACTATACTCAAAACAACGATCGTCAGCAGCAGTACCATGATGATCGTACTGGCGATCTTGTGATCCAGATAGAAATCCTTCACCGTATCAAATATAGTCTTCCTGGCAATGAAGTATTCGATGTTGATCTCATCGGTATTGGCTTTCTCCATCTCGTACAGCGTGACTTCTTCGTCGTTCCGGAAGATCTCTTCAACATTCACGTGATACAGAGAAGCCAGTTTCTTCATCTGCGCGTAGGAAATCATCTTCGACCCGTTCTCATAATTCATGTATTCCAGGGTATCCACATCCAAAACTTCCGCCAGATAAGACTGGGAGTAGTTGTAGTGCTTTCTAAGCTTCATCAGCTTGCCCGGAAGATGATTCATACCATCATTTTAACATCTTTACAGAACGATTAAAAATGCCGATCTTTCAATCATAGAAATTCATGATATTTTTTATTCTGCTATCTTGAAAAAGCCTCTTTCTTATGATAATATTTATAAGCAATGTGCCCGAATAGCTCAGTCGGTAGAGCGTCCGGCTGTTAACCGGCAGGTCACAGGTTCGAGTCCTGTTTCGGGCGCCATTGTTATGGCAAGTTGGTGAAGCGGCTTAACACACCGCCCTTTCACGGCGGCATTCACGGGTTCGAATCCCGTACTTGTCACCACTATCTAAAGAAAAACAGGTAAGACCTGTTTTTGTTTTTATTCCAGCAGTTCGGCAATACCCGATCTGCCGTATCCGTACTTGTCCGCGTTGATGTAGACCGCATAGGCCGTCACAAAGAACATCATTACATTACATAAAAGGAAAGAGAACCAGACGCCTTTGATACCAAAAAACAAAGGCAGCAGTACAACGGCGGCGTTTGAGAATACCACTTCCTGCAGGAAGGTCAACGTCCCTGCGACGCGGTGGTTGCCTAATGATGCGAACATCATCCTGGCACCCACGTTATAGCCGAAGAAGATGAAACTGTACGGAGAAATGCTTAAGCCGTAGTTGATCAGATCCTTGGAATCCCTGGCGCTCTCGGCAATAAACAGTTCCGCGATCAGCGGAGAGAAGCACAGGAAAAGCGCAATGGTACTTAGTGTAAGCACAGTCAGAAGGACGAAGATCTGTCTTAACGTCTTTCTGAGCTTTTCTTTATTCCGTTCACCCATGGCATAGGATACGACAGGACCGACAGTTCCCAGCAGTCCGAAGTAGCAGCCCATGAAGACCCACTGGATGTTTCCGACGATGGTATAGGAAGCCAGATACTTCTCCGACCCGAAGTAGAGCAGGGCGTAGTTGGAGATGATGTTGGCGAAAGCTACGGAAGCGTTGGAAAGGAAGGATGAAATCCCATACCTGGAAGAATCCCTGACCAGAGACAGTACTCTGCCGTGAGGCTTTCCGAAAGGAAGCTCACAGTACCTGCTGAAGAAGAATATGATTCCGATCAGAGTCAGTAAAGCCGTAGAGATCAGATTGGCATAGGCTGCACCGATCATTCCGACCTGTTTATATACAACAAAATACCAGTCGAAGAACAGGTTGCATCCCACATTGACCATAGAGCTAAAGAGTTCCATCTTCGGTTTACCCGAAGGCACATAGAAACGCATGAAGACACCCGATACCAGAGTCAGAGGCGTGTACAGCGCACCGATCCGGAAGAAATCTTCCGCATAGGGATAGATCAGTTCTGTCGTTCCCAGCAGATTGAGGATCGGCCTACGGAACAGCGTTTCGATCAAAGCCATGACTACACCTACGACAAACACAAAAAGGACCATGGTGGTGAAATCGGATCTGGCTTCTTCATTCTTCTTCTCGCCCATTTTATAGGATGCCAGACTCGCAACTCCTCCGCACAGGGAAGAGATCGCCATATTGGTCATAAACACCGGAGAAAGGATAGAAAAGGCTGCCAGCGCATTCTGGCCGACATAACGGGAGATAAACAGACCGTCATCGATCGTATACAGCAAAGAGATCAGCGATTCATTCAAAATCGTCGGCAGAGCGAAGAGCCCCAGCTGGGTCAATGTATAGTCTTTTCCTATCGTCTTGGTTTCTTCCATAACTTCCCTATTGTCTCACATATGACGGGCTTTATAAACCCCATAATTCAATACTTAAATAAATTGACTCGATAATACTAAAGTGTTAAGATATATTTGCTCAATCTGGTTCCCTAGCTCAGTTGGTAGAGCATCTGACTCTTAATCAGAGGGTCTAGGGTTCGAATCCCTAGGGAATCACCATTGAAAAGAAAAGGTCCTCAAGGACCTTTTTGTTTATTCATAGAAAGGGCTTTCTGTCAAAAACACTCAGTAAACACCTTTCTGCTTTTCTGCCTTTTCTACAGCCTGAACGAGTGATAGACCGCAGAAATCCTGAGCCGCGAACAGACGACCGCTCTTCCCGTCTTCCACAAATACTCCCACAACAACACCCGGTAGTGCTGATTCCGGATCATTTGGAGCGTTCAGACCGCCCAGATCCGTCCTGCACCAGCCCGGATCGGTCAATGATACGACGACATCTCCGCCTTCCAGATCTCTTCCGAGGTCTCTGGTAATCTTGCTTAGAGCTGCTTTAGATGCCGAATAGGCAGCCTGTTCAGGTTCCAGATCGATACCGCTGGTCGTATTGACGATCCGTCCAAAACCCTGTTCTATCATTTTCGGCAGGAAGTGGTAACAGATCATCATCGGCGCTGTCGTGTTGACTCTGAAACTGATATCGAAATCATCTGCAGGTGTTGATAGATAATCCTTGCGATATGCGATCTGAAGACCGGCATTGTTCAGGATCACGCTGACCGGTGTATTGTTTTCGTCTATCTGAGAGCACATCTTTTCGATCTGAGCAGGGTCCGACAGTTCCGCTTCTACCGCATAGGCCTCTACTCCCCGCTTCTTCAGCTCCTCCAGAAGCCTGCTGCAGTTTTCTTTCTTTCTGCTGTGAGCCACGATGTTGCATCCCTGCTCAGCCAGATAGATCGCCGAGAGATATCCGATCCCTCTGCTTGCACCGGTAACCAGTGCCCATTTTCCTCTGATACTGATCATATTTTCTCCTTCTGTCCGGATTTATGGCTTTCCATAGGCTGCCGGATAAACCGTTATTCTTTTTTTATTATATAAAGAAATTCTGATGTCATGGATCCTGATGATTCTAAACACAGATGGTATCATAGATGAATCGGTTTGCTTTTGATCATGTTTTCCGGAACACAAAACTATCATGAAAACAAAAGATCCGGAAGGACCTTTTTGTTTTGATTAATCAGATTGTTTATGCCTCAAGGTTTCGACTTCAGTGACAGGTCATTCTTTGACAGATAACTGTATCCTTCAAGAAGCACCGCAACAGTGATCAGAGCGATTTCTACATAGATATAGGAAGGAACAATACCAATGATCCTGTTCAAGGCTACCAGAAGAATCAGGATAAAGGCAGCTGGTTCAAGATAAGCGGCTTTTTTTTGTTTCCTTTTTAGTTCCACGTTCGACATCTACTCGGCGGAAGGCAAGACGCTGGAGCACTCAACTTTATAATTTCTAATAAACCATTATAAAAAGCCCGCAAGGGCTTTTTGTTTTAGGAACGGTGTGATTCTTTGTTCTAGTTTTCCATCCAGGCATCGAAATAGATACGGGCACCCTCTTTAGGATCCAGATCATAGCCTGTATTCTCGATCATGTAGCTGATCAGCTGGAGCGGTATCGTAGGATTCTTCAGCCTGAGTTCTTTCTTCCGTGATCGTGCCATTTCAGCGATGATCTGACGGAGATCTTCACCCAGATACTTTCCGCGGTAGAGTTTCATGTCTTTCCTCCTCCGGCGCAGACAGCAGGCGTTATGTGCCCATTTCAGGAACAGGGAAATGCCGATGGTCAAAGGAAGGATCACCAGGATCGATATCCAGGCCGGAACACGCGTGACAAAACCGTAGAAATCGTCCCAGCCGCCGTTTTCTTCTCCGATGACTACCACCATGATCACATAAACGATCGCATAAAGCAGTACCGGAACCAGACCCATTTCCGCCTCCCAGGGACGGATCAGATGGCTGTTGATGAAGAAACAGAAGGTTACGATAGACAGGATCGGACAGACGCCGTGCAGGAAGAAACGCGAACCGGTGAAGATCAGACGGAAGCCCTTGACCGGAGACAGGATGAAAAGCGAGACCAGGAAGGTCAGTGCGACTGCCGTAACGGTAATATGCATCAGTACGACGACCCAGTCCGGAAGATGGTAGTTGCCTGTACGTAGACCATCTATCGTATAAGGAACGCAGAACATCATGGACAGTCCCGCCAGGATGTTGGAGTTGACCGTAAACATGCAGAAGGTCTGAATTCCCATATGATCGAAATTTTCGTCGTGCAGGGTTACCAGATTCATGGTAACGCCGATGATGACGCATACCGCGACGATGGTCGCGCCGATCAGTGCGCATAGACACTGTTTCCGATTGCTGCGGATTACCGGATCATTCATGATGTTTCCCTCCTTGCATATGACTGCTTTTAATCAATCTTATCATATTCCGATATTTCTGTTTCTCCCGATAAAATGCCGGCTGTAAAACTCAAGATGAAAAGGTCCCTAAGGACCTTTCTGTTTTACCATAGCACTTCTATCATTTTACGGATGCCGTCATCGTTGTTGGAAGGGCAGATGATATCCGCATATTTCTTTGTCTCCGACGTACCGTTTTCCATGACTATGGCCTTCCCTGCCGCCTTTAACATGCTGATGTCGTTCTCCGCATCGCCGAATGCGATACATTCTTCGATCGGGATCTGCAGCAGTCTGCAGAAATCCTTCAGGGCCTTTCCTTTATCAACTCCTTTGATGTTGACCTCAATAAACATCGGACCCGACGAGGATACTTCCAGCTGCGGGAATGCCGATCTTAAGTCGTTCATCGCTTTTTCCTTATCTGCACCTTCCGCAGGATAAAGAAGGAATTTCTGGGCATCCTGATGCCTTAAGGCAAAGGCTTCTTTTACATCGGCTGCTCCCTCCATGTTGAACAGGATCCCTTTTACCGCAACATGACGGATATAATCGCAGATCTCGTGATTCCGATCGCCCTTTACGATCCTCTCTCCGTTCACTACGACCGTTTCATATACCGGCAATGTTTTCACGAAATCCAGGACTTCCAGAGCCGTATCATAAGGGATCGTTTCCTCATAAATATATCTGTTTTCCAGATAGTCGTATACCGATCCCCCGTTGCAGCACAGGGCATAACGCAGAAAAGGAAGGTCTTTCAGAAGAGTAGGAAGTTCCTTATGTGTCCTGCCGGTAGAAGGCAGAATGATCACACCCATATCGCTGATCCTTTTCAGCTGTTTGATCGTCTGTTCAGAAATCGTCTTATCGTCCCGAAACAGAGTACCGTCCAGATCGCAAGCCAGTATCCGATACATACACTACCTCCTTATCCGTAATCCGTTTCTTTCATTATATATGATGAAAGATTTCAGATATTTAAAAAAGATCCCTGAGGATCTTTTCGAATGAAACATGTTTCCTATTCTTCTTCTGCAGCCTTCAGATGCTGGGTCTCTTCGATCTCAGAAATCATAGCGAGCCTGAGACGATGTCTTTCACCGCCTTCGTATTCCGCAGCCAGCCATTCATCGACGATCATCTTGGCTGTTTCAATGCCGATGACTCTGGCACCGAAAGCGATGATGTTGGTGTTGTTGTGCAGCCTGCTCAGTTTTGCCGTGTACGGATCGGAACAGACACAGGCTCTGATGCCTTTTACCTTGTTGGCAGCCAAAGAAATGCCGACACCTGTACCGCAGATCAGGATCCCTGCATCCGCTTCTTTATTGACGACCATTTTCGCCACTTTGTATCCGCTGATAGGATAATGGAAGCTTTCCGTAGAATTGGTACCTACATCGATTACTTCATATCCCTTGGATTCCAGATATTCCTTGATCTCTTTTTTCATTTCGACACCGGCGTGGTCGTTTCCGATTGCTAGTTTCATATGGTTCATTCCTTTCATCCAGTTTTTCTATCTCTATTTTAATCCATATCTTCCCTGTTTGTCTCGTTGACTTTCCTGTCTTTCTTCTGCAGAGCTTTCTGGTAGAATGAAACTGTAAAGGAGTAACGATATGAAGCGGGATCTCAGTCATGCCGATACAGTAATCAGAAACGTCAATGTCTTTAACAGCTATTTCAGGACTTTTCATCTTGCGGATGTCTACATTAGGGACGGGAAATTCCTGTATATCGATCAGAAACGCAGCGGCGGGATCGCTGCCGACAGACAGATCGACGGAAACGGACAGTACATGGTTCCGGGCTTTATCGACATCCACATGCATATCGAGAGTTCTCTTGTCACTCCTGAGGCTTTCTGTCTTTATACCGCAGGAAACGGACTGACGACCATCGTTTCCGAACCGCACGAGATCGCCAACGTCTGCGGAAAAGAAGGGATCAGGGCCATGATCGCTTCCGGCAGAAAGAGTCCCTATGACTGCTACTACGCGATTCCAAGCAATGTTCCGATCATGGGAAAAGACTTTGAGACAAGCGGGGGAACGATCACATGTCAGGACATGCTGGAACTGAAAGAGGAAGAAGACGTGATCTGTCTGGGAGAGGTCATGAACTATACCGAGATCATTCAGGAAAATGATTCCGAAGTAGGAAAGTTCATCGATATCATCCATCCTCGGGATCCTTCCTATCCTCTGGAAGGACACTGTCCGGTGCTGAAGGATCTGGATCTGGCGAAGTTTCTTTACCTGGGCATCCAGAGCGACCACTGTATCCATGATCTGGAAGAATTGAAGCAGCGTTTTGAAAACGGGATGTTTATCCAGCTGCAGGATGTCATGGTGACAAAAGAAGTCATCGACTATGTCTGTGAGAATCATCTCTATGAATACTTCAGTTTCGTTACCGATGATACCTTCCCGGATATCCTGTGTAGGAAGGGACATGTCGACGCAGTCATGCGCAAAGCCATCCGTCTTGGCATGAAGCCGGAAGACGCCATCTACTGTACAACCTATACTCCTGCCAGAAGAATGAATCTTCTTGACCGCGGCGTCATCGCTCCGGGAAAGCTTGCCGATTTCCTTCTGCTGGATGATCCGGATACCCTGCATATTACACATACCTATAAGAAAGGAAACTGTATCTTCGATATACATGCCTGTGAAAAAGAAGACAGAGAATTCTCTCTGGACGGGATGTTTGAAGATACGGTGCACAGCCGCAGGCTGACGATCGATGACTTTACTGTTCCTGTGGAAGGAGAAGACCGTAAAGTCAATGTGCGGGTCATGAAGTTGAATCAGCACAACAACCGTACCGATGAGATCTTCATTCCGATGGAAATCAAAAACCGCAGACTGCTCTGGAAAGAAACGGGATGCCGGCTGTATATGGTGATCGAACGCCATGGCAGAGACAACCACATCTCCTACGGCTTCACCTGCGGATCTGCATTAAAAACGGGAGCCTGCGCTTCCAGTTACGCCCACGACTCCCACAATCTGATCGTCATGGGAAATGATGAAGAGGACATGTGCCTGGCAGTCAACCGAGTCATCGACCTGCAGGGAGGCATTACGGTTGCCTTGAATGGAAAGATCACGGCCGAGATTGCACTGCCTATTGCCGGACTTCTGAGCAAGAAGTCTGTCGAAGAAACGGCAGCCGAATTTGAAAGAGTCAGAGAAGCCTTCGATGACCAGGGCTATGAACACATCAACAACATCATGAACTTCTCGCTGCTTTCTCTGACCTGCATCCCTTCCTTAAGACTGACGGACAGAGGCTATCTGAATACCGATACGCTTCAGATGGTCAGCCTGTTTGAAGAGATTGACTGATTCATCTATACAAGTCACAACAAAAGGCACCTGAGGTGCCTTTGT
>JAFZQL010000214.1 GCA_017620435.1 Erysipelotrichaceae bacterium | reverse complement strand
CATCTAAGATGGCGGTGCGTACGGGAGACTTTTAAGAAGAAACCAGAATGATAAGTTCTATCGAGCAGAATTGACGATGTTCATAAAACCCTTATAAATAAGGACTTTCGTTAATATCGACATTTTGTATCGTTTAGGAAAAATAACAAAAACAGATATTGATTAAGCAGTAACGTATCACAAACGTATCAGAAAAACCAAGTTAAGCGTCTTCGAAATATATTTGGAGACGCTTTTTATGTCAAAGAACAGAAAGGAGAACAAGCACATGGAACAAGAAAAGAAAGTCAGATCCGGAAGCAGACGCTATTACTGGATGCGTCTGAAGTCGGATTTCTTTGAATCACCGGAGATCAAGAAGCTCAGGAAACTCGCCGGCGGTGACACCTACACGATCATCTATCAAAAAATGATGCTTAAGACGCTTCAGGATGATGGTGTATTCATCTACAAAGGGATCGAGGATTCCTTTGAGAAGGAAGTAGCCCTGATCATCGATGAGGACGAGAACAATGTTATGATGACGATCGCTTTCCTCAGAGCGCACAATCTTCTGGAGGAAGGGTATTCGGAGAATGAATATCTCTTGAATGCTGTACCGGGACTGATCGGTTCGGAAACAAAGGACGCGGAAAGGAAAAGAATTGCCCGTTCTATGGATTCAAAAGCTGTTAAAACTCTCGAAACGGATGCTGGGACGGACATTGTCCGTCAATTGTCCGCGAATGTCCGCAATTGTCCGACAGAGATAGAGAAAGAGATAGAGATAGAAGAAGAGTACATAAGAACAGATTCAGATTCAGAACAAGAACAGAACATGCATGAACAGAAAGAACTAGAGCAGTACGAACAGAACGGACTTGAACAGTACACACAAAATCAGAACGGACAGGAACTTGTACAGGGACATATTAGTGCTGAAACTGAAACTTATGAACAGTACGAGACAAGAATCATCTGTGTCCTTGAAGAAGAACAGTACGCTGCATGGAGAGAATTGCTGAGAAAGATGCAGCTGGGAGAACTCAAGACCACCAGATCCAATCTTACCCGGTATTTTGAACAGATGATGAAAAGAGACTGGAAGGACTACTCCGGCAAGCCGATCCGCAACATCGTGAGCTATGTCGAGATGAACTTCGCTGCCCATGCCAGGGACAGGGACATCGCCAGGGAGAAACTGAAGGAAGAGGGATTTGAACCCGGATCGGAATTCATACCGTACAGGAAGATGAGCTGATGGAAGGAGGTGAAAACATGCACAGAATCATATCAGTCAACAACCGCAAAGGCGGCAGCTCCAAGACAACGACTGCCATCAACCTTGCATACGAATTCGCTAAATCAGGATACAGAACACTTCTGATCGATCTGGATCCTCAGGGAAACGCATCATCCAAGTTTGTGGAAGACTACGAAACCATCCCCGGCATTGCCGAAGTCCTGACCAAGAGAGTGAGTATCGCTGATTCAATCTACGCTACTGCAGCCAACGAAAACCTCTTTGTCATCCCGTCCAAGATCGAGCTGGATGATGTCGCGGAATATATGCAGGGAAACTCCCAGATCGCTCTGTTGTCAAAGGCACTGAAGGATCTAAAGGATGAGTATCAGATCATCATCCTAGATTCCAATCCGGGAATCCCGATCCTTCTGAAGAACTGCGTCTATGCCGCCGACCTGATCATCATTCCTGTGAATGTGGACCGCAATTCCATCAAAGGAGTGGATCTGACGCTCAAGAAGATCAACGAAACGATATTCGATTCTCCAAGTGAATTAAATGTCGATTACCGGATTCTAATATCCATGGTTACTTATTCAGCTGGGGAACCTACAAACATTGCCAGAGGCGTTCTGAAGGCCGTAAAAGGCGCATACAAAGACAAGGTCCTAAATACCACGATCAGACTGCAGTCGAAACCAGCACAGCTGCAGACCTTCGAGAACGGATATTATGCCACTGACTTCAATACCGGATACGGATGTGATTACAGGAAACTAAAGGAAGAGATCGAGAATCTGGATAAAGTGGGACAGTGGCCCACTTTGGAGGAACTATGATGGAGAGACAAATATCCTTGATCAACAATGAAGATTTCGATTCTCTTGATAAGTCCAAGAAAAGCAAGATCTACTTCCTAGCTTTGCAGGATCTCAAATCAAATCCTTTGAACCGGATCTATGAAGATCAGGATACAAAGGAAGATCTTGATGAACTGATCGAGTCCATCAGGGAAACAGGACTGCAGCAGCCATTGACCGTTTCCAAGTCAGACAGCGGATACGTACTCTTGTCTGGCCACAGAAGGATGAAAGCATTGACTCAGCTGTTTGAACAAGGATCTGAAGTAAGATACAACGGCCTTGTCCTGGCGGAGGATAATGTTCCGGTGATTATCCAGTATGTCTATCGGACAAAGGAGGAACAGTTCAAGGCGCTTGTCGCATCCAACTGTTATCGGCATCTGAGCAAAGACGCCAATATGAAGCTCATCGCAGAGGCCGTGAAGATCTACAACAAACAACTCTCTAAAGGAGAAACGCATCCAGGAAGAACCAGGGATAATATAGCGAAGATAGCCAATGTATCCGGAAGATCCGTGCAACGCTATGTCGATGTCGGAAAGAAAGGTGAACCCGTGAAGATGAAGAAAGAGAAAAAAGAAGCATCATCTTCTGATCAGATCCTGAAAAAGCTGGAATCCATAATCAAAACAGTTTCTTCGATCAATCTGAAGGATTATCAAAATCTTGAAAGGAAACTCATCAGGGAAAAACTTCAGAGGATCACTGATCAGATAAATGAAAAGCTGTCGGAATGATGTTGATTCTATGTTTGCATATTTACAAAATTGCAAACATAGAATAAAATAATACCGTAAGGTATTATGTATGAAAAACTACGATATGAAACAGTATATATCAAGAGATGAACTTCACGATAGCGGCTATTCTACATACAGGATAAACAGACTTGTAGATGAAGGGAAGCTGATCGCCATCAACAAGAATCATTTTGAAAACTCTGAATACTCAGGAGAGATCAATGATCATTACTTTGTAAATGCGGTGGCACCGAAAGGTGTCATATGCCTGATCTCTGCAGCCATCTATCACGGAATGACTACATCCCGCGAGCTGCAGATCGATGTGGCTCTGCCAAGAAGAAGCAGGATCCCGGAATCTCCGGAATCGCCCGCTGTACAGTTTTATCTGTTTTCAGAGGAGAGGTATAAAACCGGTATCGTAATGGTGATCGAGGGAGAGAATTCCTTCATGATCTATGACAGAGAAAAGACCCTGTGTGATCTTCTGTTCTACCGCAACAAGCTGGGCTTTGAACCTTTCGCTGAAGTACTGAAAAACTACCTTTCATCAAAGGACAGAGATCTCAATAAGCTGATGAGCTATGCAGAGAAGCTCAGATGCGGGAAGCTCATGAAACAGTATCTGGAGGTAATGATATGAAAACAGCACAGTCAGTAAAAGACAGACTAAAGGCTATAGCTAAAAAACAAGGAAGAGTCGTGCAGGATGTATTCACGATGTATGTTCTGGAAAGAGTGCTTTATAGGCTTTCTGTATCGAAGTATAATGACAATTTCACATTGAAGGGCGGAATCCTTCTATATGGCATGTTTGATGAATTTGATCGGATCACTACGGACATCGACCTTCTTGGAAATTGGATCAGCAATGATTCCGATATCATCAAAGACATTTTCCAAGAGATCCTGCAGATCGAATGCGATGATGCGATCCGTTTCGATCTGGACTCACTAGAAGCAAGAAACATCACAGAATTCAAAGAATACCATGGAGTCAATGTATCACTTGACGCCTACATGGATCGTACAAAGATTCCGGTGAACATCGATATCGGTTTCGGTGATGTCATCTACCCAAAGAAACGATCAATGGACTATCCTACTGTTCTCGATGATGAATCGCCTCATCTGTATGCCTATTCAAAGGAATCGATCGTAGCGGAGAAGTTTGAAGCGATCGTTTCGATCGGTATAGTCAACAGCAGATTCAAAGACTTTTATGATATTTGCATTCTTTCGGAACAGTTTGATTTCAGCGGAAAAGATCTGAAACAAGCGATCATCGAAACATTTGATCACCGTAACACTTCACTGAATAGAATCGATGCATTTTCCGAAGAATTCTATCAGGACAGTGAAAGAAATGCAAGGTGGCAAGGTTTCCTTAAGACCAAGCACGTTGGCAAAGCGATATCACTGACTCAGACCGTTGATAAGATCAGATCTTTCATTCTCCCAGTCATTGAAGCAACCCGGGAGGAAACTGATTTCAATCTGGTCTGGTCTCATATCGACGAAGCCTGGATGTGATTATTGATACCGGAAGGTTTGTATACACCTTCATTGATAAGCAGGATAAAGGAAATGTTTACAGAACTGTTAACATTTCCGGTCTGAACAACCTGGCTATGCCAGGTTTTAGGCTCATTTTAGGCTTTTCCTTGTAATGCGAAATGAAGATTCTGCACTACAAAGTGTATACGATTTGTATACCGGTCTACATTCTGTATTACAGGCTGTGTACGCCTGGAAATCTGTAGCAACTTACTACAAGTCGAACCATCATATTCATTTGTGGCAACTTGCCACAAAACAGAAAGAGAGGATTGAATGAAAAGAGACGATAAAAAAGTGATGTCTTTCAGATTTGATGATTCCATTATCAAAAAGATCGACTATCTGATGGAGGAAGACAGGAAAAATTCGGAGAAGCTTGGCATGAAGTCAAGCACCAGGAAGGAAATCATAGAAGATGCCATAAAAGACTATTATCTGAGAAAGATCAACAGATCCAGAGATCCGGATATCATGGATCGGATCATTATGATGGTGGATGATGCAGCCGATTTCAGGTTCGGCATGTTCAAGAGAATCCTGGACGAGATCTATTTCCTGGCCACGAAGAACGATCTGGCCAACAGGATACTGCTTAACAGCGATGGTGTTCCGAAAGCACCAGATTTTGGATACTCTGCTGCCGGTGAGATAGTCAATAAGAGATGCAGATGGGATGAAGAACTGCAGAACTATATGATGGATCATTGGACGAGGTACGTGGCAAGATTTCGCGATTCATCAGGAAGGACGACGAAATAATGCCGGATCTCATTTGCAAGACAAGATACTTCAGGATGGGCGAAAAAGCTCCGAAGAACAGCTGCTTCAAAGGTGTTGTTACGCCTTCATCGATCTTCGGAGGATCCGGCAGTTATTTCAACTACACAGAACGGTATAACGGGAAAGAAGAGGAATCGCTTCTGGACTATACCGGAAGATATGGCTGCACGATGACCTCTGATGGTTATCTGGATACGGATGAAAAGAAGGAGGCCTTCATAAGCAAGGGAATCGAATCCCTGCAGAAACCGGGATCCGTGGTTTATGAAATCATCTGCAGTTTGGAGAGCTATGAGAAGGCAACCTATTACTCCCTGACCAATCAGGACCAGTTTTCCGCTATTGTCACAAGGATCATGCCTTCCTATATCCGGTCGCTGGGCATGGATCCAGATAACGTATCATGGTGGGAAGATTTTCATCCGGAGAACCGCACCAGCATTACACCTCATCCGCATATACATCTGCTGTTCTATGAAAATGAGCCTTCTCATACGTTTGATCATCTTTATGGAAAGCTACCAAGAAAGTCCATAAGCGACTTCAAAAGGATGTTCGCCAATCAGATGATCAGAAGACTGGATTATGGCAAATACCGGAAAACCTTCGAAGAGATCGATCTGGCCAAAAGAGATGTTCTGGAGAAGATCCAGCATATCAGGTTTGAGAACATCCAGACCGTTAAGGATCTCTATGCTGTACTGCCGGAACACGGAAGACTGCAGATCAATTCTGCAAATATAGCACCCTACAAGGATGCGGTATACAAAGTCGTAGACAATCTTCTGGAATCAGACCAGTGTGAGTTTGCATGGAATAATTATCTCGGTTCCCTGAAAAAATATGATTACACGGTAGATTACGTCACGCACGATGGTATCAGCAGAAGCGAAAAGGAGATCTCCAAGACAAAACAGCAGATCGCCAACATGGTTCTGCAGGGTAAGAAAGATGCTATGGATGCATTTGATTATGAGGAAATCGTTTATAACGATAACTATAAAGAAGTTGATGGAGATAAAGGCGTATTATACAAGGATCCTTCTATTGTCAGAGACAGGCTGTCATCCAGAGATCCTGATACACCGATCATGAAAGGAATCGGAAGTCTGCTGGCAAAAAGGCAGAGAGAGATAGAACAGGAAATTGAAGAATACCTGGATCGGGACAAAGGATATAGCTACAGCATGTGAAGTGGGACAGTGTCCCACTTTTGCTATGAAAAAAATGCATCAGCTAACTAATGCATTCATAATTAATTTGCGTTTATATTATGGTCTGTATTCCAGAATGTCTCCCGGCTGGCAATCCAATGCTTCACATAACTTGGCCAAAGTGGAAAGCTTTATGGCTTTTGCTTTGCCTGTTTTCAGGATGGACATATTGGCTAAGGTGATACCTACTTTATCAGCGAGTTCCGTAACGCTCATCTTGCGTTTCGCCAGCATGACATCAATGTTTATGACGATATTGTTATCCATACTACACCCCCTATACCGTCAGATCACTTTGATCCTGCAATTCAGCTGCTTTGACGATCAGATGCGATAAGGCAGCACAAGCAGCCGAAACAGAAACGCCGATAAAAATGATGATCAGGCTATACCAAATGACTCCTATATGGTTCATATTGCAGAAAGTCAAAACGACATTGCCGATGAAAAAATAGGCGGAATCGGCAGCTGCCAACCATGATATCCATTTCAGATAGTTTGCATTGTCGATACAAAAGGAATGATCCTTGCCGATATTATCGAAGACCTTCCAGGCAAAATACAGCGCAATATATACCGGAATGGCGGTAATGCTCAGGAATATCAGCCAAGGTTTATAGTAGCTTGAAAACTCAGGATAAGAACGCACAATTGACTGTCCGTAGCCCGGAATCAGCAATACATAGACATAAACGCCGCAAAAGCATAATCCGGCAATAATGGTCTTCAGCCAGTTCGCCATTTTCTTCTGTTCCATAATAAGTCTCCTGTTCATATTAATAATACTGATGATTTTATCATTTATCAATATATCTTTGTTGTTTTACGATATT
>JAFZQL010000213.1 GCA_017620435.1 Erysipelotrichaceae bacterium | reverse complement strand
GTAGTAATCCTCGTATTCATCGAAGTCGATGTCATCGTCGTTGATCCATGAATTCTCGAATTCTTCCGCTTCCTGCGCTTCGATCTCTTCCAGTTCTTCATCGGAATATACCGGCTTGAACTTCTCGGCGTTTTCCTTCTTTTCTAGATCTTCTGCTCTGACTCTGCGGTCTTCGTCGTCTTTCTTCTTGCGTCTCTTTGTTTCAACTTTCGCGTCTTCTTTCTTGGAAGCATCGGCAAAGTCTTCGAACTTGGACTTGTATTCCGGTTTCGGCGTCAGAGGCTTTCTAGGTTGTTTCTTAGGTTTCTCGACAGGTTGTTCTGCTTCCTTGACAGGTTCTTCTTCGACAGCCTTTTCTTCTTCCTTAGGCTCTTCCTCTTTCGTCTCTACAACGACAGTTTCGGCCTTCTTGGACAGATTCTCTGAAGGGATATCGACGATCTCTTCCATCTTGTCCTTATCCATCTCTTCGATCGTCGTCTCATCGAATCCGGTATCGTTGGCAGCCAGTTCTTCTTCGAATTCCGCCTTACGTCTAGCGGCTTCTTCCTGCAGTTCAAGGAATCTCTTCTGTTCCTTTTCCTTGGCGATACGGATCTGATCTTCCTTGAATTCCGCAACCAGCTGATCTACATCCAGACCAAGCTCTTCGATCTCGCTCTGGGTCTTGATATCGATCTTTCTGCCTGTCAGCTTCACGGCAAGTTTCGCATTCTTGCCGCGCTTGCCGATGGCGACAGAAAGCTTGTCGTCATCAACGACAACAACCAGCGGACGTTTGTAGTATTTCTCTTTTTCAGCGATTTCTTCTTCCGTCAGTTCAGGATCAGTCAATGGACTGGCGTAGAAGCAGGCTTTGACATCTGCCGGAGCCAGGGCGTTCTTCACCAGCTCGCCGATATCGTCGTTCCATTCAAAAACGTCGACCTTCTCGCCTTTGATCTCGCCGATGACAGCCTGAACTCTCGAACCTCTAGGACCGATACATGCGCCGATCGCATCGACATCGTCGTTCCTGGAATAGACGGCCATCTTCGTTCTCTCGCCGGCTTCTCTGGCGATCGCCTTGATCTCGACAAGACCCTGGGCGATCTCCGGAACTTCCTTTTCGAACAGTCTCTTGACAAAGATCGCATCCGCTCTGCTTAAAACGACCTGAGACCCTTTGGAGTTCTTGGATACTTCCTTAATGACGCAGCGGATACTCTGACCTTCCCTGTACTGTTCGCCCGGGATCTGTTCCGATTTCAGAAGAATACCGATCGTATTCTTGATATCGACAAGAATGAACTTGTCTTCAATGGTCTTGATGATACCGGAAATCAGATCATATTCCTTGTCCTTGTATTCATCATAGACGCGCTGTTTCTCGTATTCCTTGATCCTCTGCTTCAGCATCTGCTTGGCGACGTTGATCGAAGTTCTGCCGATCTCGTTGAAATCGACTTCTTCCTCGATGATGTCGCCGGCCTTGGCTTCCGGGTTGAGCTTCTGCGCTTCCGAAAGCAGGATATCCAGCGTCTCGTCAAATGTCTCCGTATCGTCATCCACGACCATCAGCTGATGATAAACATGCATCTCGTTCTTTTCGATGACGACTCTTACCATCGCTTCCGGCGCATCAATGTGTTTCTGATAGGTCTTGGCAATCGCTTCTTTCAGCGTATCCAGAACGAATTCCGGATCGACCTTCCTGTCTTCCTCGAACAGCCTCATTCCATCGATAAAGTTCTTATTCTTTAAACTAATGCCACTCATATTCTTTCTCCTTTAAAACTGTACGGCATAACGCATTTTCTTGATCTGACTGTAGTCTACGGAAATGTCTTTTGTTCTGGTCTTGTCTTTCGTCTCCAGAAGCAGTTTTCCTTCTTCAAACGATTTCAGTGTTCCGTAGTACTCCTTTTCCTTTGTCTTGACATAGATATATGCACCTATGGCTTCCAGAAGTTCCTGCTCATTCCGGATCGGTCTTTCCGCACCGACCGTCGAAACATCCAGCAGATAGTTGTCATCGAATTCATCCTCGAACTGATCCAGATGTTCCGATATCTCTTGCGAGATCTTCTCCAGTTCATCCATGTTCAGTTTCTCATCCAGCAGAACGCTCAGTGTCGCATCTTTCTTGTGATAGCTCACTTCAAACAGTTTCATGCCTTTTTCCACAATAAACTCCTGTAACGATTTCTTAACTCTAACTAGATCCATAATCCTCCAAAACAACAATGAAGGAGCGATTTCTCGCTCCTCATATACTCTAATATAATATTCTATTTATCTTTGTTTTTCAACAAAAAACGCTTTAAATACCTTCTTTTTTCTGTTTCCGGACGTTCAGACAGTCAAAGATCTCCAGAGCTGCAGCAGCAGCAACGGTTATCAGTTCCATATAGAGATTGGAAGGCGTGACCTTGAAGATCATGTTCAGGCAGAGCAGCAGCAGCAGCATAAAAGCCAGCAGTCCGTAGATATTCAGTCTCTTTTTCTCGGTTTCTTCCTTTACCGCTTCATGCCTGTTTTCTTCTTCCTCGTCATTGATGAGTTCGACAATATCGGCTGCCGTAATAACGCCTACGATCTTTCCGGTATCTTTGCTTAAGACAGGAATGGAGTCTTCGGAGTAGTCGGCCAGCGTATCGATTGCCGCATCCGTGATTTCTTCCCTGTCGTAGACAAACGGATAAGACAAGATGATCTTTTCTTCCAGGTCTTCATCTTTCTTTGTTATCAGAAGATCTCTAAGCGTCAGGGCACCGTAGAACTTTCCGTCCTTTTCGATATAAAGGGTCTCGATATTGTCGTTTTCTTCCGCTTCTTCGATCAGCTGATCGATAGAGGCTTTAATGCCGATGCCGTGTTCCAGAGTGATGTAGTTGGTTGTCATCAGAGAACCGAATTCGTTGTCCTTATAGGACTGGAGCAGTTCGATATCGCTCTTGGATTCCGGTTCAATCAAGGAAATAATCTCGTCGGCTTTCTTCTGATCAAGTCCTTCCAGGATGTCGATGGCATCATCGGCGTCCATTTCTTCCAGGATATCGGCAGCCGATTCATTTTCCAGTTCGGCAAAATACTTGTCAACATCTTCATCCAGATAGGCAAAAATCCGGCTTGTCGCTTCGATTCCGATCGCCTTGTAGAGTCTCTTTCTTTCTTCAGGAGAGAGATAGGTCAAAGCATCGGCGATATCATTGTCGTGATAGTTGGTCAGCGTCTGGGCAAGAAGCTTTGAATTCTTCGTCTTGCGTATCAGATCGAATATCTCTTGCGTGTAGTTTCTTTCTTCAATGTTTTCTTCGATGATCTTGTTTGCCATGTTTTCTCCTTTCTAGATCCATTTTCCAAATCTGCGGATATAAATTGTTTTCATGATCTGGGCAAGCAGCAGATAAACCAGCATCATCCCCGCCAGCCACAGCGCATAGGTATAAGGCAAAGGATTCATATCCAGAACATAAGCAAGTCTGCTGAATCCGATGATCAGGGTGATAATAACCACGGCAAGCGTTGACAGAATCAGTTCCCTTCCGGTCTTTGAACCGATGAACGGGAACTTGTGGGTCCTGATCGTATGTATGACAAGCGTCTGCGATATTACCCCGAACATGAACCATCCGCACTGGAAATATTCCGCCTTGTCGATAGAATTGAAACCGAAAACATACCACAGCACCAGGAAGCACAGAATATCCAGCGCCGTGGAAGTCAGTCCGAAATAGAACATGAACGACTTCAGCGATTCAGTATTCCATTCCATCGGCTTCTCGATGTATTCGTCTTCGACATTGTCGTAAGGCATGCCGAACTGGGCAAAGTCATTGAGGATGTTCTGAACCAGAATATGCACCGGTTTCAGCGGCAGAAACGGCAGGAAGACAGAAGCGATCAGTACGGAAATCATGTTTCCGAAATTGCCGGAAATCGCCATCTTCAGATACTTGTTCATGTTCGCAAAGATCCTGCGTCCTTCCTTGACGCCTTCATCAAGCACGTTAAGATCCTTTTCCAGCAGAATGATATCGGCAGTCTCCTTGGCAATATCGACAGCAGTATCGACGGAAATGCCGACATCGGCCTGTTTCAGAGGCGGCGCATCATTGATGCCGTCACCCATGTATCCGACGACATGTCCGAGTTCCTGATAGATTTCGACGATCCTTTTCTTCTGCAGCGGATTCAGCTTTGCGAAGATCTGTGCCTTCTGACAGGCACTCTTCAACTGGCCGTCATTCATCATTTCGACATCCATTCCCGAGTAGGCATACGATGTATCGATGCCGATCCGCTTACAGATATTGACTGCAACCGGTTTGGAGTCTCCTGTCAGGACGACCGTACGGATGCCGTTTTCTTTTAATGCCTTGATTGCTGAAATAGAAGATTCTTTCGGAGGATCCAGAAAACCTATAAAGCCCAGCAGGACCATATCTTTCTCATCTTCGCTGGAAAACTGGTCAATATCAGGAATCTCGTTTTTCTGAGCAATCGCAATAACACGGATGCCTTCCGAACCGTTATCATCGGAAATCTGATAGGCACTTTTCATCAGTTCTTCGTCCATCGGCAGAACCTGGCCGTCGATCTCCACATAAGCGCAGTTGGCGATGATCTCGTCGACCGCACCCTTGGTGATCAGCTGCCTCTTCAGTTTCCGGTCACGCAGAACGACAGACATCTTTCTTCGCGCAAAGTCGAACGGGATCTCGTCTTCTCTGACATAGGAACGTTTCAGATAGTCAAGACCCTCCTTCTCTCCTCTGGCAATGATGGCCCTGTCCATCAGATTCTTCAGTCCGGTCTGGAAATAGCTGTTGAGAAAAGCGTGGCGCAGTACACGCAGATCTTCATTTCCCTTCGGATCCAGATATTTCTCCAGAACGATCTCGTCCTGCGTCAGCGTTCCTGTTTTGTCGGTACAGAGTATGTCCATCTCGCCGAACATCTGGATGGAGCCGAGCTGTTTCACGATGGTCTTCTTTTTTGACATGGATATGGCGCCTTTTGCCAGGGATGAAGTGATCATGACCGGCAGCATTTCCGGCATCAGACCGACGGCGATCGTTATCGCAAAGATGATGGAATCAAACAGCATATGCTTGGTCAGATAGTTGCTTAAGAAGATGACCGGAACCATGATCAGCATGAATCTGATCAGCAGGGAAGTGATCGATTCCATGTTCTTATCAAAGACGGACTTCTCTCCCTGACTGTTCAGTGTCTTGGACATTGTTCCGAAATAAGTATTGTTCCCCGTCAGAAGAACGATCGCCCTGGCGGAACCGGAAACAATATCGCAGCCCATAAAACCGATATCTGAAAGATCTGTAATGTTTTCGCTTTCTTTTAAGTAAGAATACTTCTCTACCGGGTTGGATTCACCGGTCAGCTGCGCCTGATCGACAAACAGGTCTTTTGTCTCAATAAAACGCACATCGCCCGGAATCAGATCTCCTGAGCCTAAAATCACCAGATCACCGGGAACGCAGTCTTCGATGGACACCTGCATCTTTTTTCCCTGACGGATGACATTGACTTTGGTTACGATCATTTCCTGCAGGGCTTTTGCGGCGGCATCGGATTTCTGCGCCTGCACAAAGGAAGTTGCCGAGGAGATGAAGACGATGATCACCAGCATGATGATGGTTGCATAGGACGGTGTATCCGAAAGAACGACATCAGTGAAAAAACTGACCGCAGTCACTGCCAGCAGCACAACATTAAAAGGATTGATGATCGATTCTATCAGTCTTGAGATGATTGAGTTTTCATTGCCTGTACGAATAACATTCGGACCGTACTTCTCGCTGCCCTCTTCGATCTGTTTCTGGGAAAGACCGTCATTGTTTACAGAGAAATAGCTCAATATATCCTGAACAGGCATCATCGAAAAAGATGTCAGTTTTTCTTCGACTTCACTGCTGAATTTCTTTTTGTTTTTTTCCATATAAAAAGCCTCCTGAAATGGCGGCTTCTATCTTTGCACTACCGAAAAGAAGACTGATGGAGCCGCCGTAATAAGATACACGATAAAGGAACTTCACTAGCTTCCATACAAAACCTCTTTCTGATACTAGTTTATCACAAACAAGAAAGAAAAAGACGGTTTATTCCGTCGTTTTCTGTGAACTATCTTTTTGCCAGACTTAGTACTTTCAGGACCAGTTCTACAGCCTTTTCTCCATCTTCCTTGCACCAGAATTCATGGACGCCGTGGAAGTTTCCGCCTCCGGTTCCAAGATTCGGACAAAGGACACCGTTCCAGGTCAGAGAGGCTCCATCCGTTCCGCCTCTGATCGCTACAGCCTCATAGTTCATGTCCAGTTCTTCCATCGCCTTCTTAACCAGCAGAATCGGTTCTTCATGGCCGATGAACTTCTCTTTCATATTGCGGTAGGAATCTTCGATTCTCAGCTTGATCACCTGGTAGCCGTACTTCTCGTTCAGTTTGGCGGCGATCGCTTCCATATCCGCTTTCTGCCTGTTCAGCAGATCCATGTCGTGGTTTCTAAGGATATAGTGCATCCTTGCGGTGGCGACTTCCCCTTCCACGATCATCAGCATGTTGAAGCCTTCATAGCCTTCCGTCTTTTCCGGAACGGCATCAGGATCCATCATGGCATGGAATTCATGGGCCACCTGCAAAGCATTGACCATCTTGTTTTTGGCAGAACCCGGATGAACGGAAATGCCGTTGACTTTAATATCTGCACTCGCAGCATTGAAATTCTCGTATTCGATCCGGTTCGGTCTGTCTCCGTCTATCGTATAGGCAAAATCGCACTTGAACCTGTCATAGTCAAAATGCAGCGTTCCTCTGCCGATCTCTTCATCCGGAGAAAAACAGACCCTGATCTTACCGTGTCTGATTTCCGGATGGCTGACCAGCGTTTCCAGTACTTCCATGATACAGGCAATACCCGCCTTGTCATCGGCCCCCAGCAGTGTCGTGCCGTCGGTTACGACCAGCGTCTTGCCGACATAGTCTTTCAGATCCGGAAAACGCTCTACCGTTGTATACAGGCTGTCATTCAGCTGAATGTCGTTTCCGTCATAGTTTTCGATGACACGCGGATTCACATCTGTTCCGGATGCCTGCTGGGAAGTATCCATATGGGCATTGAGACCGATCGTCAGATATTCGGGATCTCCCGGCAACGTGCCATATACATAGCAATGCTCATCCAGGACCGTATCTTCCAGCCCCAGTCTGTTCAGTTCATCCAGAAGGTGCTGCGCTAGTTTCCACTGCCCTTTTGAACTTGGAAAAGTCTCGCTTTCTTCAAAACTGGTCGTATCGTATTTCACATAGTCAAGAAGTTTATCAATCAGCATATCTCTTCCTTTCTAGAACAGCGACATCTGGTTGGAATCATCCAGATTCTTCAAGACACCCAGATCATCCAGTTTCTTCAGCAGCGTCTGCGACAGCTGCGTTCTTTCCATCAGATCTTCCTTGGACAGGAATTCCCTTTCCTGTCTTGCGGCAACAATGGATTCCGCAACGTTGTCGCCCAGACCGTCCAGTACTTTAAACGGAGGTATGATCTCTCTTGGATTATCCGGATTTACGGTAAACTCCGTTGCCAGCGAACGGTAGAGATCGATATTGGCCATCCTGTAGCCTCTAGATACCATTTCGTAACAGACTTCCAGAGTATCGAAGATATCCCTTTCCTTCTTGGTGGCAGGATTCTCCCTGCTGTTCATCTTGCCTTGTATTTCCTGCATCCTGGCATAGATCGCATCCGCGTCCTTGATCATCGTCTCCAGTTCATAGGCATCGCAGCGCAGCGAGAAATAGGAAACGTAGTAGTATTCCGGATGATAGACCTTGAACCAGGCCACTCTGACCGCCATGATGCAATAGGCGACTGCATGAGCCTTCGGGAACATATACTTGATCTTCTTGCAGGAATCGATATACCATTTCGGCACATCGTGCTCCAGCATGTCTTTCTCTTCTTCTTCCGTCAGACCCTTGCCCTTACGGACGTGCTCCATGATGTTGAACGCGCTCAAAGGCTCCATCCGGTAGCCCATCAGATTGGACATGATATCGTCACGACATCCGATGACATCGGACAGCCTGATGCCGGAACGGATCAGTTCCTGGGCGTTGCCTCTCCAGACATCCGTGCCATGGGAAAGACCGGAGATCTGTACCAGTTCCGAGAAGACATGCGGTCTGGTCTCTTCGATCGTGCTTCGTGTATTTAACGTGCCGAATTCCGGCAGACCTGCCGCACCGGTTTCTTCCCTGTAATGAGGATTGATGATATTCAGTGCCTTTGTCGAGTAGAACAAAGACAGAACTTTCTCATCGTTCATCGGTATCGTCTTGACATCGATGCCGGAAAGGTCTTCGAAAAGACGCATGGCAGTCGGATCATCATGACCGAGCAGGTCGAATTTCAGCAGATTGTCGGAATAGTCGTGGTATTCGAAATGCGTCGATTTCCAGGCGGCATCCTTGTCGTTGGCCGGATACTGTATCGGCGTGACATCTTCGATCTCCATGTCGTCCGGAAGAACGACGATGCCTCCGGCATGCTGTCCGGTCGTACGCTTCACTTCCTGACAGCCGGAAGCCAGACGCTGACGCTGGGCTCTGGACATGTTCAGGATGCCCTTGTCTTCACAATATCCGGAAACGTAGCCGAAAGCGGTCTTCTCCTGAACGGTCAGAACGGTTCCGGCTCTAAAGACATTGTCCGGTCCGAAGATCTCTCTGGTAAACAGATGCGCGCTAGGCTGATAAACGCCCGAGAAGTTCAGGTCGATATCCGGGATCTTGTCTCCGTTGAATCCCAGGAAGGTCTCGAAAGGAATGTTCTGCCCTTCTCCCTTCATTCTGGAACCGCAGTCCGGACAGTCCTTATCCGGCAGGTCATAGCCGGAAGCGACATCTTTCATCCAGATCAGCTTGTGGCATTTCGGACAGATGTAGTGCGGAGGAAGCGGATTGACTTCCGTAATATCCAACAAAGTCGCTACCAGAGATGAACCGACGGAACCTCTGGAACCGACGATATATCCGTCATCGTTGGAACGTTTGATCAGCAGATGGCACACAAAATAGATAACGCCGTAGCCGTTGCCGATGATGGCATTCAGCTCCGTTTCGATACGTTTTTCAATAAACTCGTCCAGTTCTTCGCCATAGATGCGATGGGCATTGTAATAGACGAATTCCCTTAAATACTGGTCTGCGGAAATCACGTCGTGTCTTTCCGTAAACGGCTCTTCGATGATGTT
>JAFZQL010000212.1 GCA_017620435.1 Erysipelotrichaceae bacterium | reverse complement strand
CTGGCATAGTCGTTCTTCAGCCTGTCTATTTCTTTCTTCAGCAGTTCCGTTTCCGATTCTTCATTGATATCTTCTACGGTTTCTTCGATCTCCTGCGTTTCTTCTACGGCTTGCGCCGTATCTTCCGTTTCCGGGATCTCCTGCTTTATTTCTTTTTCTTTCTCTTTATCTTTTTTTGCCATGATCTTCCTTTCTAGTGGAACATATCTTCGATTTCCTTACAGATGAAATCCAGAAGATTCACTACTCTGCTGTATTCCATCCTTCTTGGTCCCACCACCATCAGTCTGGCATTCTCATCCGGATTATCAGACAGACGGATCTCACTGGATACGATCGCAATGTCGTCTTTCCATACCAGTTCCGTACCTTTCGGGGTAACCGCAATGACGTCGTTGTTTCCGGTCTGTTTGTCGACCAGGCTTCTGAAGAGTCTGGAATCGTCGAAGAACTTGGTTAGTTCCTTCAGTTTTTCGATATCGGCGTATTCCGGCTGATACATCATGTTGGTGGTGCCGTCGAAATACAGGGTCTCGGAAGCGAATTTGACGAAAGCGCCCGCAAAGGCGTTGTACAGCATTTCAAAGCGCTGTACGGACTTGGTCAGGATCGGTTTGAGGGATTCCAGTTTTTCCGGCAGATCGTGGATCGGCGTACCTTTCAGTCTGTCGTTGAGAATATCGGTACAGGTTTGAATGTCCTCGATCGGGACTTCATCCTGGAAGTTGAACGTCTTGTTTTCGGTATAGCCGGTATTGCTGATGAAGACGCAGACGGCCGTTTTCGGATCGATCTGGAAGACTTTGATGTGTTCCAGGGTCTGATTCTTGGCATCCGGTCCCAGCATGCCGCTGGCCAGGTTCGTCATTTCCGATACGATCCTGCAGGATTCCTTGATCGCATCCTCGATATTGGCGGAACGGCGGTCAAAGATATTTGACAGGGCATACTTTACTTCATCATCCATGTCTTTCTTCAGCAGGTGCTCACAGTAATACTGATAACCCTTGTTGGAAGGAATACGTCCGGCGGAAGTATGCGGTTTCTCCAGATAACCCATCGATTCCAGGGCGGCCATATCGTTACGGATCGTCGCACTGGAATAAGGCAGATCATACTTGTCGACCAGCGTCTTAGAACCGACAGGTTCTGCCGTTGATACAAATTCATCGACGATAGCTCTCAGAATATCTACCATTCTTTGTGTCAATGCCATCTGACCACCTCCTTTAGCACTCTTAACTATCTACTGCTAATATACATCATATCGTTGGCACTGTCAACAGTTAAGTGCTAATTTCAGGGAATAGAAAAACATCTATTTATATGCACGAATAGATGCCTATGACCTTTCCAATAAAAAAATAGCCTGTAAGGCTATTGATAGAGTTTTTCCGAAACCTCTTGAATGATGGCTTCAGGAATATATGGACGGATGTCTCCTTTGAAAGCCGCGATTTCCTTGGCGATCGAAGACGACAGGAAGGACAGTTCCGGTTTGGCAACCATGAATACTGTTTCGATGTTTTCGTTCAGCTGCATGTTGGCGGTAGCCAGGGCGAGTTCCGATTCATAATCCGATACGGCTCTGATGCCGCGGATGATGATCCTGCAGTCCAGTTCTTCTGCCAGATTTACTGTCAGACCTTCTCCCACTACAACAGTGACGTTATCCAGATCGGAAATGCACTTCTCAATCATGTTTTTTCTTTCTTCTTTAGAGAAGGTGCACTTCTTGTTTCTGTTTTCCATGACCGCAATGACCAGATGGTCGTAGATCCTGGCAGCCCTCTTGATCACATCAAGATGTCCCACAGTAATCGGATCAAATGTTCCGGGATAGATCGCTTTAAGCATTGTTCTGTTCCTTTCGATAGTACAGCAGCTTGCTGATGCCGTATCTTTTTTCTTTATACTTCGCAAAGCCCGGATAGGATTCCTCCAGGTCCGTGTTTTTTCTTGTTTCCACTATTATTATACCTTTTTCATTCAGGAGCCTGTACTGTTCCAGACAGGCAAAGATATTTCCGTATTCTTTGAAATCATACGGCGGATCGCAATAGATGTAGTCAAAGCTTTGACCTTTCAGCTTTCTTAGACATTCTCTGTAGTCCAGATTCAGTACCGGTCTGTTTTCTTTGACCTTCGCAAGATTGCTCTCGATGATCCTGACGGCTTCCCTGCTGATGTCGTTGAAAACGACTTCTTTCGCCCCTCTGGAGAGAGCTTCCAGACCGATCGCTCCCGACCCGGCAAAAAGATCAAGAAAACAGGTATCCGAATAAACCGTAATACTGGAGAACAGAGCCTCTCTGACCATATCCTTGGTAGGCCTGGTGATATCTTCGCCTTCCAGGGTATTAAGTGGCGTCCTTTTGTACTTTCCTGCGATGATCCTCATCTTGATTACCGTTGATTCTTTCCAGTTCATTCTGAGCGATGCCTATGGATGCCAAGGCCGCGACCAGTGATGATCCGCCTGAGCTGATCATAAGGATCGGCACACCTGTCAAAGGGATCAGACCGCTGACGCCGCCTACATTCAGAATGAAGTGCATGATAAAATACATAGAAATGCCAAGCAGGACGATCCTGCTGAAAGTATCTCTACTTCTGATCGATCCGGATATGATCGGATACAGAAGCAGTCCGTATACCAGAATAAAACCGATAAAGCCGACCGTTCCCAGCTCTTCAACGATGACCGGAAGGATGAAGTCATTGGACGGGTTCGGGAAGTTCATGTACTTGTGGATGGAATTGCCGTAGCCGAGTCCGAACCAGCCGCCGTTGGCGAAACTGACCAGAGACATGATCAGATGGTAGCCGTTGTCGTACTGATACAGGAAGGGATCGGCAGCGGCCAGAAAACGTCCGATCATGTAGTTGTCGGCATGTTTCTTCAGCAGTTCCGTTACCGGTTCGCTCATCACCAGCAGGGCAAGAGCCACACCCACCAGGATCAGTCCAGTCATGACAACCTGACAAAGATGCAGCTGTTTATAGCCCGGAGCCAGCGTTACGCAGTAACAGATCACAAACAGGACCACCGCGGATCCGAAGTCGTGCTGATAGAAGGCAATAACGACAAAGTACACGGCAGCGGCGATCCCGTATCTCTTCAGTTCGTTGAGATTCTCATCCTGACGGTCCTTGCTGAGAATTCTGGCAGCAAACAGGATCATGAATACTTTCGCGAATTCCGATGGCTGTATCGTGATGTTCTGGGTGATATCGATCCATCCGTAGGCACCGTTTCTTCCGCCGAACAGACGGCAGGCCAACAGAGCGAGAAGTATCGAACCGTAGCCGAACCAGTATACGTAGACAGAAAAACGCCGGTAAGGGAAATGCATCAGTATAAAATAGGCTGCCAGTCCAATTACTGTAAATACAGCCTGCTTGATCATGATGGATGTCAGATAGGTGGTATCTCCGGCGGAATTGCCCATTTCGGCGGATGCGATCATCAGAAAGCCAAAAACCGTCAGGATCGCTACTGCGATCGATATTCTGATATCACCCAGTAAAAACCTGATTTTCTTTTGCACAAACCCATTTTAGCATAATTGTGGTATTATAATATTGTTATGCTGATTAATAACGATACAATAATCAAAGACAACGATTCTCTGATCCGGGAAAAATCTGCAGATGTTTCTTTACCGTTGTGTGCGGAAGATAAAGAAACGCTTTTACAGATGCTTAAATATGTCGATAATTCCACGATCGAAGAGATCGCCGAGAAGGAAAACCTGCGGCCTGCTGTCGGGATCAGCGCGATACAGATCGGGATCCCGAAAAAAATGACGGCCATCATTCTGAAGGATGATGAGGGCAACAAACTGTGCGAATATGCTCTGGTCAATCCGAAGATCGTTTCCAATTCCGTAGAGAAGACTTATCTGCAGTCCGGTGAAGGTTGTCTTTCGGTAGCCGAGGAACATGAAGGCTACGTTTACCGTTCCGCAAGAGTTAAAGTAAGAGCCTATGACGCCCTGCAGGATAAACAGATCGAAATCAAGGCCCAGGGCTATCTGGCTGTCGTTCTTCAGCATGAACTGGATCATTTTAAAGGGATCCTTTTCTATGACCGCAT
>JAFZQL010000211.1 GCA_017620435.1 Erysipelotrichaceae bacterium | reverse complement strand
GCAGCAATCAGGCGTTTGGGCCCTTGACCACAAGTTGCAAAGACTTTGCTGCATATAAACCGGTAAAAAAATAAGGATTACTTCAGATTGCCGGAGAATCCCTTGGGCCTTTCATGCGGTCATAACACGGACAAATTGCTTAGGGAACATATATGGCGGAAACGTCGAGAAATGTTCCCTAATTTTGTATTGACATTTAGGGAACATTCCATTATAATTAGCAAAGAAATGTTCCCTAAGGAGTGGAGGATGTTTTCATGTCTGTATTTGATGATATCCAGTCTGCTCTTCGGGAAAGAGCGGATCTGAATGCACGGCTTTCGCTGATTCCTTACGAAGGCACGCCTGAAGTCAAGGAAGTAAATGGCCAGAGATACCTGTATACACGTAAACGGGTAGGCAGCAAGGTTACATCGACCTATGTCGGTGCGTATTCCGATGAGCTTTATCAGCTGCTTCTTAGAAACACACGAGAAGCGCGGGAAATCAGGAAACAGCTCCGAAAACTGGATAAAACGCTGGCAGAATTGGGGTATCAGGGAGACGAGCTTTCTCCCCGCGTCATTCAGAATCTGGAATTTGCCAGAGCCAATATGAAAGCGAACATCTATGATCAGGCTGTTCTGGAAGGCGTCGCCACATCGTTCCCGCAGACAGAGGAGATCATCGAAAACGGAAAAGTGAGCGGTATGACAGCGTCTGACGTCCAGAAGATCCTGAACCTGAAGCATGCCTGGGAGTTTATATTGGATCCGGACGTGATACAGGCAAAAAGCGATTACTATGTTCTCTGCTATGTCGCCCGCCTGGTCAATGAAGGTTTTTTCGCTGACGGAGGAAGGATCCGGGGAGTCCCTGTAACGATCGGAGGTTCTTCGTATATTCCTCCCCTTCCTTTAGAATTTGAAGTCAGAGAAAGAATAGAGGAGATCCTTCAGTCGGAAACGGAGGATATCGATAAGTCGATCCGTTTGTGCTTGTACGCGATGAAAACACAGATTTTTATCGATGGAAATAAAAGGGCTGCCGTGATCTTTGCAAACCATTTCCTGATTGCTCATGGGCAGGGATTTCTGGTGATTCCTGAGACACATGTGTCTGAGTTTAAAAAACTGCTTGTAGCCTACTATGAAGGACAAGATGCAGAAATCATTACAGCATTTCTGAAAGAGAACTGCTGGAGAACATTTTAAATCCTGTTTTGCCGAGTCCAGTGACTCAGCAAGATTAATGATTCGCATTAGATTTCACAGCAGACAGAACACTGCAGATCTGCCATCGACGCATCAAATGATATTTGACGGAATAAAGAAGTTCTTTTCATCGATCGGGAGAAGCGTATCGGTCATGCAGACGATGCCGCCGTTTCCGGTCTGCTTCTGAGTTTCCTTCAAAACGGAGAATGCGTTTATCAGCTTTCTCTCCGGGGAGCTTCCCTTCTTGATCTCGATGGGATGGAGGATGCCGCCCGATTCAATGACCAGATCGATCTCCTTCATGTTGCGGTCCCGGTAGAAGTTCAGGTTGACTTTGGTTTTGCCGTAGGCGTAGTTTCTGATGAACTCACCGACCACATAGTTTTCGTAGTAATGGCCCGATGCCGCTCCGTTCATCAGTACATCTCTGGATGTCCAGGAAGACAGATACGCGCACAGACCGGTATCGCAGAAGTACAGCTTCGGCGTCTTGATCAGGCGCTTCAGTTCATTGGAAGCGTAGGGCTCCAGAAGTGTAATGACCCCCATGGACTGAAGGACCTTGACCCATTCTTTGGCTGTGGCACCCGTGACCCCGGCTGATATGGCAAGGTCGTTATAATTCAGAAGCTGCCCGGCAAAGGCCGCGCAGGCCCTTAAAAACTTGCGAAAGCCTTCTGTGTCGGTGATTCCATTGTCATCCACGGCATCACGCATTAGATAGGTCTCTATATAGGAGTTGAAGTATTCCTGCATCATCTCCTGGTTCAGCGGCTGCACATCCGGCATGCCGCCTCTCCAGATCCGCTCGAACGTGTCCAGGACATTGTTCGCCGGAAACAGCTGCTTCCTGGCTGCCCAGACAGGAAAAGAAAAGTCGATCTCTTCATCCGGATAAATGCCCAGAAGCTCGCGCTGTGACAGGCTGTACATTTTCAGAACGCATAGCCGGCCGGCCAGGGAATCGCCGGCTTTTTTCATGAGTTTTTTGCTTTGGGAACCGGTCAGCCAGAAAAGGCCTCTTTCTTCACTTTCGTCGCAGATGATCTTGATCCGTTCAAAAAGCTCCGGGGCTTTCTGTACTTCGTCGATCAGGATCGGCGGCTGATAGGTCTGCAGGAACAGTTTCGGATCCGCCTGGGCAAACTGCCGAAGCTGAGTATCGTCCATCGTAACACAGGTCCGCTTCTGGTCTTTGGCAAGCTGCTTCAGCATCGTCGATTTCCCGACCTGTCTGGCACCGACGACCATGACGGCTTTGAATGCCTGACTGGCCTTCAGGAACTTGCGTTCCAGTTCTCTTCTTATATATTCCATGGCGCGCGCCTCCTTAGGCTAAAATGAAGTCTACTATATTTTAGCCTAAGTTTCACGCAAAGTCAAGGGACATGTTCGTTGAGAACTTGGCTAATAAATTGTTTATGTTATCAATAGAAAAAGACCGGAGATGACGTGCGGCACTGTTGTACGTATCTCACAGTGTCAATGCGAAAAATTAATTCGTAAAAGATGTTGACAAGAAGCGCAGGGTGTGATACTATCACAATGCGAACTAATAGTACGTATTTCAGAAGAAAGGAGGTGAGGCAAATGAGCCAGGAGAAGGTCTATCTGGAACTTCCGCCCTTCACCGGACGAAATGTTCCGATCATCGAGATCGCGAAGGCCATGCACAAGGATGCCCAGTACGTAAGGGTCGGGTTCCAGCAGGGGATCTTCCGGTTCGGATACGCGATCAAGCTGGATGACTCCAACGAGTACAACTACTACT
>JAFZQL010000022.1 GCA_017620435.1 Erysipelotrichaceae bacterium | reverse complement strand
GTCCCATAGCGGGCTGTCCTTCGGCAGCGGTTCTTCTTCAAAGACATCCAAAGCGATGGCCGCAATGATCTTGCGATCCAGGACTTCCCGGATCGTTTCCACAGAGCACAGGTTGCCTCTTCCCGCATTCAGGAAGATCGTATCCGGTCTCATTTTCCGGAAGGTATCCGTCGTAAACAGATAGGCGTTCTCCTTGTTTCCCGGAAGAATGCTGACGACCACATCGACATCGCCGATGGCCTTGTCCAGGTCCTTGTTCGTGTAGAGTTCATCGACACAGTCCGGCTTTTCGATTATCGTCCGTTTCACGCCGATCACATAGATTCCGATTCCCTTCAGAAGTCCTGCCAGCGTTTTTCCGATATCTCCGAAACCGATGATCGCCACTCTTAATTTCGTCAGTTCCTTGATCATGCCTTCATCGCTCCACAGATGTTCCTTCTGATCGTCACGGTACAGATGAAACTTCCTGGTCATCGACAGGATCATCGCAAAGAGATGTTCCGCCACTTCCACGGAATGAACGTCCACGGCATTGGTCAGGATGACGCCTTCCTTCAGACGTCCTTCCTTGATGAAACCGTCGATGCCTACGGCCGCCGTCTGTATCCATTCCAGATTCTTGAATTCTTTCAGTTTTTTCGGAGAATAGTTGCCGATGATGATGTTCGCATCCAGATCGGGCTCATAAACGAACTCGTACCGGTCGGATATCGCTTCAAATCTTCTTCTCTGCTTCTCGTCTGTCTTGATGTTTACGAATACTTTTTTCATATCTTTACTTCCATTACAACAGCCTGATAAGGCTTCAGGCTGACCTTAGTTCCATCACATTTCAGATCATCATAGTTGTTCAGCAGGATCTTGCCTTTCATGAACTGCGGATCCGGTTGATAGACGGTTTCCTTCTTGCTGAAGTTGGCCATGACGAAGAGTTTCCTTCCTTCATATTCCCGGCTGTAGGCGATGATCCTTCTGTTGTCGTGATCATATTCCTTCGTTTCGCCATAGATGGCGGCAAGATCGTTTTTCTTGAGGTCCAGCAGTCTCTGATAGAAACGGTAGATCGACCTTTCGCTGTTTAGATCTTTCTCTACGTTGATCTGCTTGTAGGAGGTATCGCCTTTCTGCCACGGCTGCTTTCCGGCATTGAATCCTCCGTTGATCGAATCGTTCCAGGCCATCGGCACTCTGGCGTGGTCTCTGGCTCCGTACCTGATGAAAGAGAAAGCCAGTTTCCCCGGCATTCCGTAGCCGTGCATCAGATCGTAGACGAAATGGGAAACAGGATCTTTCAGCTCGTCGATGTTCCTGAAGTCGCAGTTGACCATGCCGATCTCCTGACCCATGTAGATGAACGGAATACCGAAGCCCATATAGGTGAGCGTCGCCAGCATCGTTGCGGCTTCATAGCGGTAATGTTTCGTATCGATGGAGAAACGGCTGACGCTTCTTGGACAGTCATGATTCTCCAGCACCAGCGTGTTCCATCCGTCCTTGTAGTAATCCTTCTGCGGTTCAAAGAAACCTCTTTTGAACTGTTCCAGATTGAAAGGTTTCCAGAAGAATTTCAGACCGCCGATATTATCCGCTTCCAGATGGGCGAAATTGAAGATCGTATCCAGTTCATGGTTTTCTTTCTTCACGTAAGCCAGTGCCGCTTCTTTGGAAGGACGGTAGGATTCTCCGACCGTATAACTGTCATACAGGGAGAGCGCCTTTTCATTCAGCTCTTTCAGGAATTCATGCATCCTCGGACCGTCCACAAAATACTGGGCGCCCTTCTGATACGTGTGTCTGTCCACATCATCCCGGATCGGATAAACCTTTGAAAACATGTTGAAGACATCAAAACGTAAACCGTCCACGCCCTTCTTCAGCCAGAAATTCAGAATATCAATGATCTCTTCCCGGACCTTGGGATTCTCCCAGTTGAGATCCGCCTGTTCCTTGCAGAAAAGATGCAGATAAAACTCGTCGGTATCTCCAATCCTTTCCCAGGCCGAGCCGGTGAAGGAAGAAACCCAGTTGCTTGGCGGAAGAAGCTTTCCTTTTTCCTTCTTTCCTTCGCGGATGATGTAGTAGTCCCGGTACGGGGAATCAGGAGAGCTAACCGCTTCCTTGAACCATCGATGTTCGATGGATGTATGGTTGATGACCATGTCCATGATCACCTTCAGATTCCGTCTGTGGCATTCTTTTAAGAGTCTGTCGAAGTCGGCCATGGTTCCGAACTTCTCGTCGATGTCTTTGTAGTCGCTGATGTCGTAGCCGTAGTCGTAGTCCGGAGACTTGTACAAAGGAGAGAACCAGATCGCCGTTACCCCGAGATCCTTGATGTAGTCAAGTTTTGAGATAATGCCTTCGATGTCTCCCCAGCCGTCGTTGTTGCTGTCTTTAAAACTGAACGGGTAGATCTGATAGACTACCGCATTCTTATACCATTCTGTTTTCATATCGATACCTCACTATCATTATATATCCTGATCAAACAAAAAAGCCCCTGGGGGCTTTTTACGTGAAACTATTTCTTCCTGATGAAACGCCACAGGAAGTAGACCATGAACGATTCTCCGAACATGGAGATATAAAACATCAGGCTCTGACTCCTGTCTCCGGATGGATCCTTGCCCAGGAATATCCCCAGCAGTGTGAACAGCAGCATGAAGAAGCCCGCAAAGAACATGTTCGGATTCTTCTTCCTGATCCACAGATAGATGCCGATGCCGATCATGATGAATACAGGAACCGTATCCAGCAGGGAGGTCAGCGTACTGGAGAACTTCCCGGTCAGATCGGAAGAAGCATAACGTCTGATCAGTCCGACCGTTCTTGGTTCCGTGACGACCATGATACCGCCCGCAAGACCCAGGATCATTATAATGACTGAAAGGATCCAGACGACTTTAATGATGGTTCTGTTTTCAGTCAGAGAATAGGCACAGATCGGAAACAGCAACGGAATCAGCGTACAGTGCAGGATGTATCTCAGCTGGCTGAGATGATGAAACAGCGTGCCGTACTGCAAAAAGCATCCGCTGGCCAGGATCAGGGAATCATAAAACAGGCCCAGACACAGGATCCCCGTCAGTAACGGAATCCTGTCGACCTTCCCTTTTCTGAATTCCTTAATCATGAAATAAATCGCTACGGCATCAAAAATAGTCATGACCCAAAGCACCGGAGCCATCGTACTGATCAACAGTTCTCTCATATTCTTATCCTCTTTTCTATATGCAGTTTACAGTTCTTTTTCTTTTAATAAATGATTGCACATCCAGTCGACGAACTTCTCGTTTTCTTCGATCTGCGGAGAATGTGCGGAATTCTCAAAGACGATGAATTCTTTTTCGACATCCCCGCCCAAAGAATCGAAATATTCCTTTGCGGCAGCGGTATGCGTCATGCCGTCGTACTTCCCTAGAAGATAGTAGGATGGGATCTTGTTCTCCTTGATCACATCAGTCAACGGTTCCTTGACCGCCTGCATGGCCAAAGGCATCGCATACTTCCCGGCCGCATAGAACATCTTGATTCCGTCCATCAGATTGTATTCCGGTCCGAATAGAATGTTCTTCATCAGATCCGACATTTCATGGTGATCCTCACGTTCCGCAAACTTGTACTTGTGCACAAAGGCCCGAGGCGTATACATCTCGCCGTTTCTGACTTTCTCCCGGATCGACTCCAGGTATTTGACATCCCTGATGTTGTTTTTCTCTTTTGCCGCTTCGATGCATGACTCCAGTGAATAGTATTCCGCCTTGGCCGTATCCGCCATCTGGCCGATACCGATATAGGCCTCGTAATACTCCGGCTTCTCATCGGCAGCCAGCGAACCCAGATAGGTTCCGTAGGAATGACCCATGATGTAGACCTTGTCCTTGTTCAGATATTCTCTGACATACTCCGTCAAAGCGATCAGATCATCCACGTGCTGATGATAGTTGATGTCTTTATAATCCTCTTTGAACGAGAAAGACTTTCCCGCACCTCTCTGGTCGTAGTGGACGATCGTAAAGTGTTTCTCCAGTTCCGTCTCGTACTTTCTGATCAAAGGGATCTCGCTGCCCGCAGGGCCTCCCGTTACACAAAGCAGTACCGGATTGTTTCTGTCCGCTCCTCTGATCATGACCGCAAGCTCCGTACCGTTGATCGGTATCATTCTCAGTTCACTGACTGCATTCTCGCCTTCGATCTTCTTCGTAGAAGTCTTCGCATTCAGCCGATACAGAAGATACGCTATTGCGGATGCGACTAACAGTTCTTTTCTCATCTTACACTCCTCTATCTACAGCCATTTCTTTTTCTTGAAGTACAGCATCGAAACGATGACGATCACGATGCAGACGATAAACACGACCGGATAGGATAGCTCCACATTCAGTTCCGGCATATATTTGAAGTTCATGCCGTACCAGCCCGTGATCAGCGTCAGCGGCATGAACACGCTTGTAACGACCGTCAGCAGAGTCATGATGTTATTCTGCTTCACGGCGATCGATTCCTGATAGAGGTCTCTGATCTGTATTGAATAGTCCCTTAAGGATGCCGCGTTGTTGTAGAGCCGATCCAGTCTGCTGATATAGGAAGTAAAATAACGCAGATTCTTCTCGTCGAAGAAGCCGTTCTCGTTCTCATCCAGTTCCTGTGCCAGATCCATAAGCTGTTCGTAGTGGATCAGCAGATAACGGATAGATCCCCTGATATAGTTGGCTTCATTCAGAGAAATGTCTTTATCATCCTTCTGAATTCCGGCCTCCATCTCATCCAGCTGTTTCTCGAACTTCTCCATGATCCTCAGGTCGTCTTTCACGATCTGGTCCAGAAAATCGTAAAAGAATCTTTCCAGACAAGGCGTATTCCATTTCTTGGTCCTGATGATTTCTTCAAGAGCATTCTTCACATAACCGCTGTCATCGACAAAAACGACGTTTCTCTTGTTCAGGGCATAGGCAAAACGGAAGTCCTCGTTGTCCAGATTGGAACGATCGGGAATCGAGAAAGTCCCGGACAAAGAATCGAAGTTGACGTTCGCTTCTGTTGTCAGCATCTGTTCCAGTTCCCTGTCGATCTCCATGGTAAAAGGAAGATCCTTCTTTTTCTTTTCCCATTCCGTTCTGTTTAAAACGGCAACACGCGCTTTCCGGCTTTTTTTGTATTCTTCTTCGCTTACGGGTCTTAATGTCTGTTCGATCAGATAGTACATATTATTTTCCTCTGCTTTCAGTATAGCAGAAAGCTATGCGATAGGCTTACTGACAGGTTCCTCCAGCAGGACGGGATCCTGCAGGATCTGTTCGATCATGGCAACCGATCTGGCAAAGTAGAAGCCGTCGGCGATTCTTTCATCCAGAGT
>JAFZQL010000210.1 GCA_017620435.1 Erysipelotrichaceae bacterium | reverse complement strand
CTTGGAACGTCCCTTGAAGTAGACGAAGCCTTCCTCATCCATGATTCCAAGGTCACCGGTATGGACCCAGGTCTGACCGTCGAAATCGGACTTTCTAAGAGTCATAGCCGTTTCTTCTTCATTCTCCCAGTAGTACTGCATATTTGTAGGCCCTGCCAGCAGGATCTCGCCTTCGGTTCCGTATGGAACTTCGATGTCGGTATCAGGCTGTACGATCTTGATGTAGCAGTCAGGGAACGGAATGCCGATGGAACCTTCCTTGTACATCGTCGGAGGAGTCAGGCAGCAGGCAGTAACGGTCTCGGTCGTACCGTAGCCTTCTCTAACCTGTATCGTCGCATGATGGTCGTATAGGAACTTGTCGATCTTCTTTTTCAGTTCGATGGAAAGTGAATCGCCTCCCGAGAACATTCCTTTCAGGAAAGACAGATCCTTACCTTCCATGGCTTTATTTCTTAAGAGAGCTTCAAACAGGGTAGGAACGCCGGCAATGAAGTTGCACTTGTTCTTAAGAATTGCTTTGGCATAGGATTTCGGCGTGAATCTAGGCAGCAGGATGACTCTGCCACCCTGAGACAGCAGGGAGTGGATACAGACGCCAAGTCCGAAACCGTGGAACATCGGCATGGCTGCCAGCATCTTGTCGCCGAGCCTGTACATCGGGTTGGTGGCCACGATCTGTTCACCGAGCATGTTGAAGTTGTTGTTGGAAAGGACGATGCCTTTTGTTGTTCCGGTCGTACCGCCGGAATACAGCATGACAGCCGGATCATCGCCTTTACGTTCCTTCTTGTAATTGTAGAAACAGCTGTTGGCGATCTTCATGAACTGGTTCCATCTGATGACCGGAGCATCGTCAGGGATCGGCTTGATCTTTCTTCCTTCCGTCAGCATGTATCCGGCTCTGATCGGTCTGGAGAGCTCATCTCTGATCGATGCGATGATGATATTGACAACACAGGTATTGGCTCTGATGTTTTCAAACTTGTGATAGAACTGATCCAGCGTAACTGCCGTTACGGATCTGGATGCGTTCAGATAGTGTTCGATCTCTTTTTCGGCAGACAGCGGATGGATCATGTTGGCGATACCACCGACCAGGTTTACTGCATAGAACATGTATACAGCCTGCGGACAGTTCGGCAGGGCGATCGTAACGCAGTCGTTTTCTCTGACACCGATAGTACGTAAAGCCTTTGCACATCGGTTGATCTCCTCGATCATTTTTCTGTATGTGGTAGATCTCCCCATGAAGTCGAAGGCGATCGCATTCGGACGTTCTTTCGCTATTTTTTCTACGGCTTCGTACATGGAACCTTCATAATAGTCCAGCTTCAGAGGAATACCGCTGTTTTCCGATGCTTTTTTCCAAGGTATTCTTTCCGTAATCGGCGTATCGAAAGCCTGTTTTATTTCTTTTGTTTCTTCTTTCTTTGCCATTGGTCATAAACCTCCTGTTTTCTAAGAGACGACAGAATCCTGTCATCCGTTCGGCAACGTATAAATTATAACCTATATCATCTGCGTTTTGTCATCATTTATCAGGAAAACGGCTGAATGCTTCATGAATGTAATATAATGGATTTATGGCAAACGAAACAGATAGAATCCTTGAATTAAGAAAAGTGTTGAAAGAATACAGCTATCAGTATTATATTCTCGACAGACCGACTGTACCCGACAGCGAATATGACCAGCTGTTCAGAGAACTGGAAGAACTGGAAAAGAAACATCCGGAGATGGATGATCCTGATTCCGTGACAAAGAGGGTCGGTTTCGGCGTTCTGGATGAGTTCAAGAAGATCACGCATGAAAGACCGATGCTGTCGCTTGGCGACGTATTTTCCTACGATGAGCTGAGAGAATGGTCGGCGAAAATCACGAATGTCTACAAGGATGTGGAATACTGCGTCGAATACAAAATCGACGGTCTGGCCATGTCGCTGGTTTATGAAGACGGGCTGTTCAGACAGGCTGTTACCAGAGGCGACGGCATTACCGGTGAAGACGTGACGATGAATGTCCGTACGGTTCACAGTGTTCCGATGTCTATTCCATACAGACAAAGATATGAGATACGCGGCGAGATCTACATGCCGAAATCATCTTTCCTGCGGGTAAACAGGGAAAGGATCGCCAACGGAGAAGAGGAGTTTGCCAATCCGCGCAATGCCGCGGCAGGGTCGATCAGACAGCTGGATTCCAGGATCTGCGCCAGCAGAGGACTGGACGGCTTCTGGTATCATGTTCCGGATGATGTGAATTCCGACACCCATTACGGCTCTTTACAGTATGCAAAAAAACTGGGATTCAGAGTCAATGATGCAACTGTGCTTTTCAACAATATCGAGGATGTGATCGAATATATCGACAGGACGGAAAAGATCCGTCATGATCTGCCTTACGAGATCGACGGCATGGTCATCAAGGTCAATTCCTATGCACTGCAAAGAGAACTCGGATATACTTCCAGGATCCCGAAGTGGGCCATTGCCTACAAGTTCCCGGCAGAAGAAGTCAGAACCGTTGTTGAAGATATTTTTATCACCGTCGGCAGAACAGGCAAGTGTACTCCGAATGCGAAATTAAGGCCGGTTAAAGTGGCAGGAACAACGGTAGGCTTTGCCACGCTGCATAATGAAGACAATATCAAAGACAAGGATATCCGTATCAACGATACCGTCATCATCCGCAAGGCGGGCGATATTATTCCGGAAGTCATACGATCCATCAAGGAGAACCGCGACGGTTCCCAGGTCAGATACATCTTCCCGGATACCTGTCCGGTATGCGGAGGTAAACTGTACCGTTTTGAAGACGAGGCAGCTCATTACTGCGTCAACAGCGAATGCAAGGCCAGACTGGTCTATTCCATCGCCCACTTTACGGAAAGAAATGCCATGAACATCGACGGTCTTGGCGAAAAGAGGGTAGAAGCTTTTCTGAATGCCGGTCTTCTGAACAGCTTCGAGGATATCTATAAGCTGCATAACCGCAGGGAAGAGATCCTGCAGATGGAGAAGTTCGGAGAAAAGTCGTTCAACAACCTGATCGAAGCGATCGAGAATTCAAAGAAGAACTCTCTGGAACGGCTGATCAACGGTCTGGGCATCCGTCAGGTCGGCGAAAAAGCCAGCAAGGTCCTTGCGGCATACTACGGAAACATGGATGCCCTGATGCATGCATCGTTTGAAGACCTCAGTTCTATCAGAGATGTCGGTCCGGTTACGGCAGAATACATCCGAGACTTCTTTAATGAACCGGACAATGTAGAGATGCTGGAACAGCTGAAGCTCTTCGGCGTCAACATGAACTATATCGACAACAGTATTTCCAATGATTCCGTATTTAACGGAAAGACTGTTGTTCTGACCGGAACTCTGGAAAAGTACAGCCGCAATGAAGCGACGCAGCTGCTGGAAAACCTCGGTGCGCATGTTTCCGGCTCCGTATCATCGAAGACGGATTATGTCATCTACGGCGTAGAAGCCGGGTCCAAACTGGATAAAGCCAGACAGCTGAATGTAACGACGCTTTCCGAAGCGGAGTTTGAGAAGCTGTTATAATGTGTGTTAGAATAATTACTGGAGATCAATATGAGTGAGATGAGACATGGAAAGCCGACAGAAGATGAATTCGGCGTAAATGCGAAAGAAAATGTGTTTCCGAGCCAGAGAGATACAGAAGAGACGTTCCGGCTTCAGGAAGAATCGTTAAATACCGATGTTCCGCGATTCACGCAGGAAAGCAGGAATGAGAGGGAAGAAATTCTCGGGAATAACGAAACTGCCGGTCAGGAACCGGTAATTCCTGCGTTCACCCCGCATACCGACACGCAGGAAGTTGTTCGGCCGATCATAAGTAAAAAACCGGAGAGGAATAAAGTGAAGGAAAGATCATTAAGAAAAGAAAAAACCGTTAATAAAGAAAAGAAACGTATGTCCAGATCTGCACTGGTACTGATTGCAGGTATTATCATAATTGCGATCCCTGTACTGATTTTTGCCGGAATCCTTGGCATTTCTGCATTGCAGACAGGGTCGCCGCGTATCGGATCAAGATTCGACGGCGATCTGCAGCCGGCTATTACGGATAAGGATCTGACAGAGCTGAAGACTGAACTCTCTGCCATCGGATCTGTCGAAGATGTTGAGGTTATCCTGTCGCAGGGTCAGCTGAAGGTTTTCATCGATGCAAATGACTCTCTTTCTGAAGAACAGATCGACAGTATTCTGATGTCCGCCTACAATAAGGTAACTGCGAAGCTTCCTATCGGTACCTATTTTACCGGAGATGACAGTAGAAAGATGTATGACCTGCATATCCATGTATATACATCGGCAGACGCTTCCGCAATCGGCGATGAAAACGGCAGACAGTACAAGCTGCTTCACAAGAACTCTACTGAAGAGACGTACGGGATCGATGACATGGCACATCCGAAGGATCCTGCGCTTGCCGCTGAACTGGAAGGTCTGACACCTGAACCTGTCGAAGAAGAGACAGAAGAAGGAGATGGCGAATAGACTTCATGGAAACATGAAGTTTTTTATTATGAAGAACGATGTCGTAAGATGCCGATGCATCGATATGTCGGTAGAAGGGATGGGAATTGCCAAGGCGAAAGATCTGGTCGTTTTCGTCAAGGGCATGATCATGGGTGAAGAGGCTGACGTCAGGATTATCGCTGAAAAGAAGAACTACAGCATCGGCATTATCGAAAAGATGATATCCGCTTCTCCGTACCGAATTCAGTCGGACTGTCCGATTGCCTATAAATGCGGAGGCTGCGACTACAGACATATCCGTTACGAGTATCAGCTCGAACTGAAAAAAGAAGTGCTTGAGAATACATTGAAAGGATATGCAATCGGCGATATCAGTGCTGCCGATGATCCTTTCTACTACCGCAACAAGGTACAGATTCCCTGCAGAGATCATAAAATGGGATTCTACCGCAGGTTTTCCAACGATATCGTAGAATTTGACGACTGCCTGATCGAATCAAAGACAGCCAACCGGATCATCGCCGATCTGAAGATCCTTCTTTCTGATCATAAAGACAACAGTATGATCCGCCACATCATCATCAAGAACGCCCAGGGCACCGATGAAGTGATGCTGGGCTTTGTTGTGAACAGTTTTGATGTTGACCTGCATGAAATAGTAGGATCTGTGTGTCATAAGTATCCGCAGATCCAATCGGTCATTCTCAACCTGAACGATAAAAAAACCAACGTCATTCTGGGAAACGAAGAGAAAGTCCTCTACGGAAGAGACCATATCTACGATGTCTACGATGGAATAAGAGTAAAACTGTCGCTGAAATCCTTCTATCAGGTGAATTACCGGCAGATGTTGAAACTTTACGGTAAGATCGATGAACTTGCAGAGGTGAAAGACGATTCAAAGATCCTTGACCTGTACTGCGGCATCGGAACGATATCCCTGTATCTGGCCAGACATGCCGGACATGTGACAGGCGTAGAGATCGTAAAGGAAGCGATAGAGGACGCCAAAAAGAATGCATCGATGAATCAGCTG
>JAFZQL010000209.1 GCA_017620435.1 Erysipelotrichaceae bacterium | reverse complement strand
TAAGGATCTTCGGGCGACCAAAGATGCGGATCTTTGATTTCGATCGAGATATCTTTCTGTTCAAAAGTATTGGAGTATCCGTCGAAGCTGACTTCAAAGCTTTCCGCTTCCGATGCAATATGAAAACATACTGTATTCTGATCGGTCTCGATTTTCAGATCTTCGATGCCGTTTTTAGGGTATGCTTCGATCCAGACGGACTGCCAGATGCCGGAAACAGGCGTATACCACATGCCTTTCGGATTTCTGCACTGCTTGCCATATGGGTAGAAGTAATCCAGATCATCTTTAGCCTGAACTTTTAAGGTATTGCTGTCTTTCAGGAAAGAAGTAATATCGGCTTTAAAGGGCAGATAGCCGCCTTCGTGGTGAATGATGAAAGAATCATTCAGATAGACATCGCAGATCTGGTCAACGGCTCCAAAGTGAAGGATCACCTTGTCATCGGGCTGAATGAATCCATCCGGAAGAGTGAATCCTTTTATGTATTCCATTCTTTCAAGATCTCCTTTATACCCGGAAAGATCCGATTCCGGAGGGAATGGAACTTCAATATCGAAACCATTCAGTTTCCAGCTGCCGTTTAGTGAAAAGAAAGAATCTCTTTTCAGTAAAGGGCGCGGATAGTATTTATCATAGCTGTTCATATCTTTATTATATTCCTGAGAGATATAATAAAAAAGAATACCGATGATGAAAGAAAGAAGTATCCTCTTTGTCTGCCACGGCAATGTCTGCAGAAGCGTGATGGCAGAATATATCCTGAAAAGTATGGCTCCTGAGATCCGCTGCGAATCGCGGGCTGTTTCGTATGAAGATGCAGGAAGAGATATCTACTATGGTGCAAAACGCTGTCTGGATCGTCATGGAATCAGTTATGACAGACATCACGCCAGGGTTATCAGTCAAAAAGACTATGATTCTTTTGATGAAATTTATGTGATGGATCACGAAAATCTAAGAGCGATCCGCTGGATCATTGACGATCACGATCATAAAATACGGATGCTGCTGGAGCGGGAGATTGAAGATCCCTGGTATACGGACCGTTTTGATGAAGTATATGATCAGATCAAAGAAGGGATAGAAAGAATTCTGTGATTTTTTATTTTATCTATTGACAGTCATATGAACCTCTGATATAATCAAATTACCATAAGAAAGGAATGAATTGCATAGAATCAGATATTCTGCAGTTCATCAGGATCAATCATATGAATGACTGCTGATCCTGGAATGAAAGGAGGATATAGAAACGATGATCCTGTTTGTTATCTTTATTGATATTTTATTATTTGTAATGATTTTAGGTATAATCGCTCTTGCGATTAAACTGTGCTTCTATCTGGCTCCGTTTATTGTGCTGTATCTGCTTTTCAGGGCTTTTACAGATAGAAGATGTAGAATATGCAGAAGATTCTATTACTAAAGGAGGGAAAGACATGAAATACTATCTGAAAGAAAACTTCCGTTTCCTGTATGCCGACGGTCAGCTCTATGATGAAGACGGCGATGTCGCATACACTTACGAGAATACGACACTGTTCTTCCCTCAGATCAATCTGTATCGGGAAGACTTCCTGCTGGGTCATGTAAAGAAAAACTTTACCTGGTTCTTAAGAAACTATGATATTTACTACAACGATGAACTGGTCGATTCTCTGGATCAGAAATTCACGTTCTTCCGCAGTGAGCTGGAGCTTGAAAGACTCGGCTGGAAGGTCAAAGGGGATTTCTTCAACTGGCATTACCAGATCTACAACGAGAATGACGAAATGATCGCACAGGTCGATCAGGAGATCTTCCGTTTTACCCAGAGATTCTATATCGATGTATATGATGAAGAGAATGAAGTTCTGATCATCCTGCTTGTTCTGGCAATCAATCAGTTTGATAAGGATGTTGCCGCAAGCGCCGCAGCTTCTTCTTCCCATTCATCATCCCATAACTAAAAGGAGAGATAAATATGCTTACAAAAATGATTCCCGGAACGAATATTGCCTATACGGAAAGTGATGATGCCTTCTCGGTCTTCAGACCGATGATCGAGATCACCGGAGGTCTTTCTCTGGGACAGGTCTGTTCTATTACCGGTCTGCAGACTTCTACCATACAGAACTGGGTCAAAAGAGGCTATGTTCCGCATCCCGACAATAAGAAGTACTACGAAAGACATCTTTCCAGGATCCTGCTGATATCGGCACTGCGGGAATGTATGAATATCGAAGAGATCGGCGAGCTGATGATCCTGATCAACGGCGATACAGATGATGAATCCGACGATATCGTATCGGAATCAAGGCTCTACGACTGTTTCTGCAAGTCGATCCGGAATCTGGAGACGAAGTATCTTAGCGATGAATATATTACCGAGACTGTCGAGATGATTCTGGAAAACGAAAACAGCAGCTGCAGGGACAGACTGCTGCCGGCTTTGAAAGTCATGGTATACGCTTTTATCAGCGGGGCATGTCTGAAGGAGATCAATGCGAATTTAAGCATATTAAGAAAGGAGTAGATGTACATGAAATTTCTAAACAGATTAGTGAATCTGACACTGCTTCTGGCTATTGCGGCAGTACTGTTCTTCTTTCAGTATCTGCTGTATGTTCCATTCAATTTTCATTCATTCGGTTTTCTCTTTGAACTGGGCATCCTGCTGGTTCTGCTGGTCTGTCTGTTTGAAAGACTGAGACAAGCGAAAAACAAGGAATTCCGTTTTGAACCGATCCTCTATGTCGCTGTCGGCATGGTAGCTGTGATGCTGATAGGGGCGATCATCGGCGGTCCGTATACGGGAGGATTGAAGAACTACAAGGATCAGTCTGTCATCAAGGAAATCGATTTTGAAAACATTCCGGAATTCGATGTGACCCAGGTCCAGCTGGTTGATAAGAATACGGCTGAACAGCTGGGAGACAGGGTATTCGGAACGCTGGGATCCGATGAAGTATCGCAGTATGCCGTAGGCGGCGACTGGGTGCAGATTTCGGTCAACGGTACGCTTTACAGAGTCACGCCGATTGACTTCGGCAGTTTCCTGAAATACATGGCCACAGGATCGACTCCGGGCTATATTACGGTAGACTGCGAAAGCGGCGATGCGAGACTGGTAAGAACGGAAGGAATGAAGTATATGACTTCTGCGTACTTCTCTCATAATCTCTACCGTCATCTGTTCTTTATAGATCCTACAGCACTGCTGGGAACGGCGAAGTTTGAACTGGATGATGATTATCAGCCTTACTGGATCGTTCCTGTCTATGAAACGACCTGGCTGGACAAGACAGAAGATATCAAAGGCGTCTATATCGTTGATCCGTTCAACGGAGAGGCAAAGTACTACGATGTCGCTTCCGTTCCTGCCTGGGTCGACAATATCTATCCTGTTTCCGTTGTCTACAGACAGTTCTCTCAAAGCAAGAAGTATGAAAACGGTCTGTTCAACTGGTCCAAGAAAGGTGTCGTGGAATTCACGGACGACTATGCCTATGTGCAGTTCAACAACAACGTCTGGATCTATACCGGCGTTACCAGCGTAGGAAAGGATGAATCCAATGTCGGATTTGCCTATATCGATCTGCGTAACGGCGAGATCTCCTATATCAGAAGAGCCGGTGCGGAAGAGTATTCGGCCCGCAGCAGTGCGGAAGGAGCGGTTCAGCAGTATCACTACACGGCGATCTTCCCTAGCATGGTTTCTGTCAAAGGAAGACCGACATATTTCATGGGTCTGGTCGACGGTGCGAATCTGATCAAGAATTACGCTTTTGTCAGCTATGAGAACTATCAGACGGCCGCTACCGGCGCTACGGTTCAGGAAGCCTATGACAATTATCTGAAACTGATCGGTGAAACAGGAAAAGATACGGAAACGGAAACAGTCAGTTTTGAAGTCACGGGTCTGCAGTCTTACGTAAAGGATGGAAATACCGTGATCCTGTTTATGAACGGCAGCAGCGAGATCTACTGGTATGACCTCTCCAACGGCGATCTGCACGCATCTTTTGTCGGAATCGGCGATACGATCACCGTAAAGGCGAAAGCGGATAAGGAGATCATCGAGTTTATCCGCAGCGAATAAGAAAGAAGCCTTCCTGATGGAAGGCTTTTATGGTGCTATAATTTGAATGATGAATCTTTTTGGTTTGTTTCGGAACAGAAAGGTCTATGAAGGACCTGTAGTGGACCTGAAAGAAAGATATCGGGTAAGTGAACAGACGGCTTATGACGGTGTGCCTGCGGTTTATTATGACATCTTAAGGCATTCCGATAAGGAAAAAGTCGGAACGACAGATCTGCGTCTGACTGTCGAAGGAGACATGTACTACTACGGCAATATCGGCTACAATATTCTTCCTTCCCAAAGGGGAAATCACTATGCCTATTATGCCTGCAGACTGCTGTTTCTGATCGCCAAGAAAGAATTCGGAATGAGCGAACTGATCATCACCTGTTCCCCGGAGAATACGGCTTCCTATAAGACTTTAAAAAAACTCAACGGAGAACTGATCGAACTGGTGGAAGTTCCAAAGAATCATATTCTGTATCTGCAGGGAGAAAAAACAAAATATATCTTCCGTTACCGGATCAATCTATAAGAAAATGCCGTTTATCGGCATTTTAGTTTAATTCAAAGGTTTCTCCGTTGCAGCGGACTTCATAACTGATACGGTTTTTCAGTTTTTTTCTGATGAACGGTTTCAGAATGATCAGCAGGACGATCAGACCGGTAATCAGTTTAGAAAGTCTGCGGTATAAAGGATACTTCTCCCAGATCATAGGCATCACGAAGTCGCAGGCGCTCATGAACACGCTTCCCGCAATGACCAGCAGGATCATTTTTCTGTTGAAGATCTTTGACCAAGGCAGATCCGGAAACATGATCTTGATGCATAGACCTGCAATTCCTAAAAGCAGCAAGGTCTGCAGAATGAAACCCAGGATCAGACTGCCGATCGGTGCCAGTAAAGTCTTGTAAAGGAATTCTGCCGCTATCAGGATCGTGTTGCCAAGCAGCCAAAGCGGAAGGAAAAGGACAACTCTTAGCTTGACAGGAACCTTATAGATCAAATTTCTGACACTCGCTTTGACCCTGTGGATCAGACCGCTTTTTTTCAGCGTATCCTTTGAAAGTTCCTTTGCAGCTTCCGCTGTCCCGGGATCCTGAGGTATTTCTTCCAGAAGATCCATGGAGGAGTCAAAAACACCTCCTATCAGAACACTCAGCGAAGCAAGACCGGCAATCACGCCTAGTCCGATCTTTCTGCCTTTTCCTTTGTTTTCCATGCCATCATTATAATACGTATCTTCTTTTTCATAAAAGATGTTTATAATAGCACTGTATGCAGAAATTAAGAGATATCAATGAAGCGCTGGCGTATCTGAAAGAAGGGGAGATCATAACGGAAAACGGAATGAACCGCTTCGTGATGCGCGGCGAGAGGGTCAGCTGCTACGACAGCGGGACCAGGTTTTCTCTGGAATTGAACGAATTCAGAGAACTCTATCAGAAAAACAGTTTCTATTTATATGAAGAAACTGTTCAGATCGATGAGGATAAAGATGAAGCCTATTACCGGTATTACAAGAAGTAATAGGTTTTTTATTTCTTTTTGAATATCATGCCCAGCAGGGCTCCGGATAGACCGCCGATGATATGCGTGATCTGTGATACGTTGTCGGTGGAAGTCATCCCGTAGAATTCCTGACCAAGCCATAAGATGGCGACCAGGATCAGGGTGACGGGAATGCCGTTTTCTCTTCCGGTAATGGATGCCAGCAGGATGAAAGCAAATACGACGCCGCTGGCTCCCAGAAGCATGACGGTAGGCTGCAGGATGTTGTGGATGATACCGGTAACAACAGCCGTAAACAGAATGACGGTGATCAGCTTGTCGTGGTACTTTTCTTCCAGCATCGGTCCCAGCAGCAGGATGTAGAGCATGTTCGAAACAAGATGATTGATTCCGGCGTGTCCGAAAACGTGACAGACCAGTCTGATGTAGGTCAATGGGTCAAGCAATGAAGAATGATAAGTCGAAAAGATCAGCGCTGTCGACTTGTCGTCAGTCAGATAGGAAAGGCATAAAGCCAGGATGCACAATGCCGCAAAACCGATGGTGATCGGTGCGTTCATATAGATCCGGAAACCGTTTTTTCTCATGTTTCTATTATTGCACAAAAAAAACATAAAGCATAAAATGGGGATATGAATAAGATAAAGACTTCGCTGGTACTGGAAGGCGGCGGACTGCGCGGTGCCTATACGGCCGGTGCACTGGCCTGGCTGATCGATCAGGGGATCGAGTTTGATCATGCGTATGGCATTTCTACAGGTGCAGTATGGCTGGCGAACTACCTGATGAAGTCAAAAGAGAATCTTTATGATTATTCGGTTGAGGGTATAACCGATAAACGTATCGTTGGTTTGAAGCCTCTTCTTCGCTGCGGAAGGATCGTGGATTACGATTTCCTTTTTAATCACATTATGGTTGAAGAAAGAGGTTTTGATATCTCTCCTTTAAAGAAGTGCAGAACCAAGGCATATATCGGTCTGTATGATCTGGGTATCGGAAAGACGGAATATCATCCGATTCAGAAAATGGATCTGCGGCAGCTGGAAGCTTCGACTTCTTTACCGATCATCGGGAAGATCATTGTAGACGATGGAAAAGAACTGCTGGACGGCGGCATCACGGACATGATCCCGATCGAGCAGTCGATCAAAGACGGGTGCAACAGAAATCTGATCATTACTACCAAACCGGGAGACTACGAACGTAAACCGGCCAAGGCGGCAGTCGTACAGCTGATGAAGATGACCTATCCTCAGTGTCCTGCCATCGCAGAAGACTACCGGATCAGACATCTGAACTACAGAAACCAGATTTCGCTGATCAAGGAGCTGGTAGACAAGAAAGAAGCTGTCTACGTTTTTCCAAGCAGGAGCTCTAACGTGACCAGACTGGGTGGAAAAAAAGAAGATCTGGAGGAGCTTTTTGCCTTGGGTATGTCCGATATGGAGGCCAGGAAGGAAGAGATCCG
>JAFZQL010000208.1 GCA_017620435.1 Erysipelotrichaceae bacterium | reverse complement strand
TTCGCAGAGATATCTCTCGTGTTCGGTATTGAGGTCCATGCCCCAGGAAACCTTGTTTTCGAATTTGACCGGAGCTTTCAGCAGAAGATCGATCGCCTCGGTGTAAGGCATTCTTCTGAAAGTGGAGTTGTAGACATGATCCAGTCTTTCCAGAAGCGTCTTGTCGATCATCGAGTTGAAGAAGTTCATCTCTTCCGGACACTCTTTTCTGACATACTCGATGCAGTACTTGACCATGTCTTCGATCAGCTGCATGTCGTCTTCCAGATCCGCAAATGCGATCTCCGGTTCGATCATCCAGAACTCGTTGGCATGCGTCTTGGTGTTGGAATTCTCGGCACGGAACGTCGGACCGAAAGTATAGACATCGCGGAAAGCCATCGCAAAAGCCTCAACATGAAGCTGTCCGGATACGGTCAAAGATGCGTGCTTGCCGAAGAAGTCTTCCGCATAGTTACCGTCATCTCTTGTGGTAACCGTGAAACCTTCGCCGGCTTCTTCCGCATCATTTCCGGTAATAATCGGCGTATGAACATAGACAAAGCCCTGATTCTGGAAGAACTCGTGGATCGCCATGGCCAGAGCCGATCTGACTCTGTATACCGCCATAAAGGTATTGGTACGAGGTCTTAGATGAGGGATCTCTCTGAGGAATTCAAAGGTATGTCTCTTCTTCTGCAGAGGATAGGTCTCGTCCGAAGGGCCTTCCACTTCGATGGAAGTCGCCTGGATCTCGAACGGCTGCTTGTTTTCCGGCGTAGAAATGAATTTTCCGATGACATAGATCGAAGAACCCGTCAGCAGATGGGATACTTCCTCGTGATTCTCCAGATTAGATCCGTATACGATCTGAATATTGCGAAAATAGGTTCCGTCGTTGAGCTCGATAAAACCCACCTGGCCGTTGTCCCGGTTGGTTCTTACCCATCCCTCTACCGATATGTACTCCAGCTGATCCAGTTCCATCTGCGAAGCGTTGACAGCCATTTCATACAGTTCTCTAGCAAAATATAAATCCATATAGACCCCCTTACCTGTTCATTGAATTCACTTCAAAGACAAGTTCCTGTATCGTCGATACCACATCGACGTCTCTTTTGATCATTCCTTCAGGAAGCACAAAGTGTTCCCTGGTAAAATTAACGATTCCCTTGATCCCAAGATCATGCAGCTCGTTGACGATCTGCTGCGCACCGGAAGGAATACACAGGATCGCGATCTCGCATCCCTTCGGCATCTTCTCTTTCAGCTGAGAGATATGATAGACCGGCACATTGACCTTAGGTTCCTTGTTTCTTTTCTCCGGTATGAGATCAAAGGCGCAGACGATCTCCCCGGCGACGTGGTTCCAGTTGTTGTAGTTGAGAATGGCCGTACCCAACCTTCCCACGCCAATCAGGATCATCTTCTCGTCGTAGTCTTCACCAAGCTCTCTGGCAAAGATGCTGATCAGTTCATCCACATCATAGCCGTAGCCCTGCTTCCCCAGCTGACCGATCAAGGAAAAATCGCGGCGTATCGTCGTCGGCTTGATGTCAACGTATTCGGAAAGTTCCGCGGACATGATCTTCTTCTTCCCCTCTTCCGAAAGCTTTCTCAAAGCCTTCAGATAGACGGGATAGCGTTTCAGTGTCGCTTTTGAAATCTCACCCATAGAATAGTCTTATTATAGCTTAACCCTTCTTATTTGTGAAGAATCTAACAATATTCACTAATCTTCAATCGACATCGAAGGCATGCTGGAAGCATCCAGTTCGACGAATTTCTCGTGTTTCAGATAATGTACTGCCGCACAGGCGATCATCAGTGCATTATCCGTGCAGTACTTCAAAGGAGGCAGGATCAGATCGTGATCCGCAAAGTGTTCCTGCATCAGTTCCCTTAAACGGGAATTCGCAGCCACTCCTCCGGCCAGTACAAGACTGCGGCAAGGATATTCTTTGATCGCTTCTTCGGTTTTCTTGACCAGCAGATTCAGCGCGGTCTCCTGGAAAGCGTAAGCCAGGTCGTTCTTATTGATCTGATTGCCTTCGGCTTCTTCTTTCTTGACCAGCTGGAGAACAGCGTTCTTTAAGCCCGAGAAGGAGAAATCATAGCCGTCCACTTTTGGCGTTGGCAGATGGTAGTGTGCCTTGCCTTCCTTTGCGAGCCTGTCGATGATCGGTCCGCCCGGATAACCTTCTTTCATCACGCGGGCTACTTTGTCGTAGGCCTCACCGATCGCATCATCCAACGTCGTGCCGATGATCCTGAACGATTCATCATTCTCGATATATACAAGTTCCGTATGACCGCCGCTGACGACCAGAGCCATCATCGGATAACTTAACGGTTTGATCAGCTCATTGATGAAGATGTGCCCCTTCAGATGATGTACGCCGATCAAAGGCTTGTCATAGAAGAAAGCCAGAGACTTGGCGGCAATCCCCCCGACATGCAGAGAACCGATCAGACCCGGGCCAATGGTATAGGCGATCGCATCGATATCTTCCATCCTGATCTTGGCCTGTTCGACCGCTTCCTTGATGATGGTCGAGATCTGCTCCACATGCATACGGGAAGCGACCTCCGGAACCACACCGCCGAAACGGGCGTGTACATCAATCTGCGATGTAACAACGGAACTGAAGACATTCAGCTCTTCATCGATGACGGCACAGGCCGTCTCGTCGCAGCTGGATTCGATCGCCAGGATCTTCCTTGGACTTGCTTCGATGAGACCTTTCACCATGTCATAGGCATCGGATCCGTTCTCGTAGTAATTCTTTCTGGTCCTCATCGTATTGAAACCGTTCATCTTGTAGAGTCTGATCGCATCTTCATTCCTGACATCTACTTCCAGATGCATGAATTCACAGCCTCTCTCCTTGGCGATATGCGTCAGATGTTTCAGCATCTTTCTTCCGTAGCCTCTGTGACGGTAGTTTCTCTTGACGACGATCTTGGTCAGATCACAGTTCTCGAACATGTACCAGAGTTCGCCATAGGCGATCACTTCCCCGTTCTCGACATCGGCAAACAGTTCGCCGATCTCGGAATCGTTCAGTTCGTTCTCAAAATATTCCCTGTTCCAAGGATGATCGAAAGAATCCTTTTCGATTTCCACGACCTGATCCAGGTCTTCTCTCTTCATTTTCTCGATCATCGCTGGTAACTCTCGCTTTCTTTCAGATATTTCGGCGTCAGATAGGCGATCTGATCAGCCTTCTTCCACAGATGTCTGGTCAGCAGGAAAGCCTGCGGAATATTCCCGTAATCGTTCTCTTTGCCTAAAAGCGCTCCGTCTCCTACCACCAGATAATCCTTGGCATCGATCTCCTTGATCGGAAGCGCACAGTCTTCCATGACGACCTCGCTGCCGTTGTAGATGCCGACATAGACCCTATCCGCCCTGGCATCCATCACGGCCATGCAGTTGCTCCGGTTGGCCGCATAAAGCCTTAACGACGAGATCGTATAAACATTGCAAGGTTTCAGTTCACCGATCACCTTGGCGATCGTCATCGCGATCCGCACGCCGGTATAAGAACCCGGTCCCTCGCTGATACAGATGGAATCAATATCTTCTTTTCTCACATCCGCCGCAGTGAATACTTCTTTTATTGCCGTAAATACCTGTTCCGACTGCTGCTTAAAACACTCTTTTGAATAAGAGGCAATGATCTGATCGTCTCTGATCAGTGCACAGGTCAGATACTTGTAGGCCGTATCAATGCACAGTGTTAACATGTCATCTCCTTTGCTATGGATTCATATCTCTCCCCATGAGGAACAAACGTGATCTCTCTGGTATTGTCATCCACATACTGAAACCCGACTTCCAGATACTCTTCCGGAAGATAAGAACGGTAGTATTCCGGCCATTCAATGACCGTAATGCCGTCTTCGGAAAGCTCGCTGATGCCCAGATCGTATTCGTTGTTTTCCAGACGGTAGGCATCGATATGAAACAGCTGCCTGTTTCCCTGATGGATCTTCAGAATGGTAAAAGTCGGTGAATTGATCACGTCCTTCACCTCAAGAGCCCTTCCGATGCCCTTGGTAAAAGTCGTCTTGCCTCCCGCAAGATCTCCTTTCAGGGCTACCGTCATGCCCGTTTCCAGAAGCGCTCCAAGCTTTTCTCCCAGAGCTATCGTTTCCGTTTCACTACTCGTTATCATAACCATTTCAGTATAACGCATTTTAGACAAAAATGCCTCTATTAGAGAGGATTTCCATCTATCGGTAAAACTGTTTTATATAGTATGATGGAAATAGAAATACGATTACAGGATGGTAAACAATATGAAACTCAACTACAGACGTACATTTTTCGTTGGACTTGCCTTTCTATCCATCTGCGCTTTCTGGCAGATGTACGACAATGTCATTCCTCTGATCCTGACAAATACCTTTCATCTCAACGAGACCTATACCGGGGCGATCATGGCCGCCGACAATGTCCTGGCCCTGGTATTGCTGCCTCTGTTTGGATCTTTGTCGGATAAGGTAAACACCGGGATCGGCAAGAGAATGCCTTTCATCCTCTTCGGAACCGGATTTGCCATCGTTCTGATGAACATCCTTCCGATCCTGGACAATTCCTACTACAGTGCTGCCGGCATGATGAAGATCATCTTCTTCGTCATCGTACTTGGACTGCTGCTGATCTCCATGGGAACCTACAGGTCTCCGGCTGTCGCTTTGATGCCGGATGTTACGCCGAAACCGTTAAGATCGAAAGCCAATGCCGTCATTAACCTGATGGGCGCGCTTGGCGGCATCATTTATCTGGCGATCGCCGCGGTGCTTTACCCGAACTCCAAGACCCAGGGTGTAGCGCATGTCAACTATCAGATCCTGTTCGTCGCTGTGTCCGTGATCATGTTTGTATCGGTAGGACTACTGTATCTGATCATCAAGGAACCGAAACTTGTTGAAGAAAACAAGGAACTGGAAAAGCAGCATCCGGAATGGAATCTGGCGGAAGACGACGGTTCAGGACATGAAAAACTTCCAAAGGAAGTCAAGCGATCGCTGGGATTCCTGCTGGCGTCCATCGCTCTGTGGTTCATCGGCTACAACGCCGTTACAACCTGGTTTACGACCTATGTATCCGTCGTCATGGGTCAGGGCCTCGGCGGAGCTTCTACCTGCCTATTGATCGCCACGGCCGGAGCCATCGTTTCCTACATTCCGATCGGAAATCTGGCATCCCGGATCGGCAGAAAGAAGACCATTATGATGGGCATTATCCTGCTGGCGGCGATGTTCTTTGCCGGATTTGTTCTTACCAGCATCTTCAAGAACATCAACGTGATCATGTTCATCTGCTTCGCTCTGGTTGGACTAGCCTGGGCCGCGATCAATGTCAACTCACTGCCGATGGTCGTAGAGATGTGCAAGGGTTCGGATATCGGCAAGTTTACCGGCTATTACTACACTGCATCCATGGCTGCCCAGATCATTACCCCAATGTTTGCGGGAACACTGATGCGACTGATCTCCTACAAGATCCTGTTCATCTACGCTGCCTTCTTCGTTCTGTTCTCGTTTGTGACGATGACCCAGGTCAGGCACGGCGATCAGAAAGCCGAATCGAAGAAGGGTCTTGAAGCTTTCGAAGATATGCCTGATTAAAATAAGCCGATCTCGATCGGCTTTTTTTATTGTTCCAATTCTGATCTTTACCTGAAGAAAGCGAACACAATCATCATTCCGATCATATTCACAAGAAAATGGCTGACGGTACTAATTAGACAGTTGTTTGTTTTTCTCATAATCAGGGAATAAATAACGGCATCAATGAATATCCCGGCAAGATCATAGATGACGATTGCTGTGTTACCGCTTGCCAGATGAGCCAAAGCAAACACGGCTGACGATACCAATGCAACAGGCCAGAAACCGAATATCTTCATTCCCTTACCGGTAAAGAATCCACGGAAAGCGATCTCTTCACCAAGTGCTCCGATCAAGAACTGACCGGTCAGGACCAGGATGTTCTCGAAATTCAGAATTGAATCGGTCCTGCCGATTACATGGTCGATATCCGCACGGCCAAACAGAACAAATCCAAGGGCAATGGAACCGATGGAAGAGATTACAGGTACGATCAGCCACAGAAGCGGTCCGCATTTCTTCAGATCGGTAAAAAAGGTTTTAAAACGTAAGCCGGACTGTTCTTCCGGCGTTTTTGAAACCCACTCGACGATGAAGAAAAGCGCAATACCCACTACCAGAGAATATTCCGCGGCCTGATGGGTAAACAGAACCCTTGTGAATACCAGTACAATCATGGCAATCATACCGATGATCGTAAGAATCCTTCCTTTATCTGTTTTATTCATAAACGATCCTCCTTAACAATTGTTTCTCCGTTTCAGCTGTCCAGACTGCTTCCCATCAGTCCTTCAGCCGTCATATCCAGCGCTTTCCTGAGCTGTTCTTCATCATATTCCATTGCGTTGTTGGCAATCAGGCTGGCATATCCATGCACCATGGCAAACAGCACTTCAAAACAGTCCAGGGCTCTCTCTCGAGTCATCTCCAGATCCTTAGCTGCCACATGAACGATGGAATCCGCGACTGCTTCATGTGTCAGCTGCCTAATGTTTGCCCCGTCAAAACGTCCCGACTGAAAAAGAAAACGGAACAGGTTGCTTTCTTCGCTGGCGAATCTGATGTACCGCAGTCCGATTTCCAGAAAATCCTCATCCGCAGTCAGGTATTCCGTATGAAACCTGTCGGCTCTTTCGTATACAAGATCTCTTAATTCTTTCAGATTCGGAAACTGATACATGATGGGCTGTGTGGAACATCCAAGTTCATCGGCCAGTTTCCTGGCTGTAAAAGCCGGAAAACCTTCTCTTCTTATCAGCCGGAAAGCTCCTTCTATCATTTCTTCTCTAGTCGTTGTTGGTCTTTTTGGCATAGATCTCCTATATACTATAACACTTGTTATTATATTATCCATGACAGATGCTGTCAACGAAAAACATCCATAGATAAGCGCGGAATAATGCAAACAGATAGAATAAAATGTTAATATAATACAGGAGGTATTGAAAATGAAGAAAATGATTACAATCCTGCTGCTGGCTGTTCTGGCATTATCCGTTGCCGGCTGCGGAAAGAAAAGCGAGAATTCGCTTGTAGGTGTCTGGGAATACTCCGACAGCGAAAACGGTATCGGTGCTGTATACGATCTGAAAGAAGACGGAACAGGTACATATACCATGAAGGTCGGCGAAGAAGAAGTTACGTATGAACTGAAGTATGAAGTAAAAGACAATCATCTTCTTGTGACATATGTCAACAACGAGATCTTTACCGAGGATGACGTATTCGATTCCGAATTCAGTTTCAAGGATGCCAATACGTTTGTTATTAAGGACGACATCTTCGGAGATATGACATACGTCAAGAAATAATAACGGATAAAAAAACAAAAAAGATCAGGCTGGGGAGTGTACCCCGAATAGTAGACATTAATAAAAAGACCGATCGAAAAGAAGTAAGCGGAATGCTTACTTCTTTTTGTTTCTTATTCTGACCGTATTGTAGTATTCTATCCAGTTTTCAACTTCGGCTATGTATTGAGACAATGATGATATATTATAGTTGTACAGAACTTCTTTCTTAAGCAGGGAATGCCAGCTTTCAATTGGTGAGTTGTCGACTGGGCTTCCTTTCTTGGACATGGATATCTGAATGCCTTTGGCTTCACATATCATTCTGTATTCATTGGACGTATACTGGAATCCCTGATCCGAATGAAGGATGCAGCCGTATGCGTCCTTTCTTTTGGCCAGTGCCTGAAGCAGCGTATCCGTGACCAGTTTATTGTCGTTGTGTTTCGATATGACGTAGGCCACGATCTTCCTGTCGTAGAGATCGATGATCGACGACAGGTAGGCTCTGTGTCCGTCGAAGATAAGATAGGTGACGTCTGTACACCACTTCTGATCCGGACTGTCTGCTCTGAAATCCCTTTTAAGCAGATTGTCCCTGACGTTCTCCTCTTTTCTCTGTCTGCCGGTGTCGTTCCTCGGAACCCTGTAATACCTGGGAATAAGCCCGTATTTGTCCATTATTCTGCGTACCTTCTTGTGATTGAGTATCACACCGTACTTAATCCTTACGCCTTCCAAAACCCTCCGGAAACCATATGTGTCTCTGGATTCCTCGAAGATCTCCCTTATGATCAGATAATCGTAGTAATCCCTGTCTTCGCTGTTCCGATACTTATAGTAGGTGGATCTTCTAATGTCCAGAGCTGCGCACATATTGTCCAGAGAATAAGTGTCCCTGTACAGATTGATGAAGGTCACTTTCTCTCTCGTTGTGCCTTTAAGAAGGCGTGGTACTTTTTTAGGATCTCATATCTCTCCTTCCAGTCGGTCTCCGAGTCTTTCGGCCTTCCTCTTTTCCCGCCAAGGCCCGGATATCTCTCGGGGTGTTCGAGCTTATAGATCCAGTTCTGAATGGTTTTCTTCGATACGCCGTATTCCTCTGAAAGCCTTGCAGGGTTCCTTTCCCCGTCCGCGTATCTTCTTATGATCTCATCCTTGAACCTGTAAGCCAGCGGATTCTGTTTCTGTCCTTTCCTGGCCATATAAAAACTACCTCCTTTCGGAGATAGTTTCTCACAGGTCTTTTTTATTGTGTACACCAAATGGGGTACAGTCCCC
>JAFZQL010000207.1 GCA_017620435.1 Erysipelotrichaceae bacterium | reverse complement strand
GCTGTTTTCGATACTCTGATACCAGCCGTAGGTTGCGACTACCAGATCGTCGTATGCTTTTAAGAATGCGTCTCCTTCTTCCTTGATGTAGAAGTGGTCGATCGCATAGTATTTGTCTTTGGCTGTTGTACATCCCGTTAACAGGATCAGCGATAGGATCAGAACAAGCAGTTTCTTCATTTTGTTTACCTCAAGCCCATTATAATGACTGGGGCAATTAAAAAGGAATTAAGAAATCTTAATTCCTTGTTAAGTTTCTGGTTCTACTCCGCTACGAAGTCGAAGTTGACCATGAACTGCTCCGGGAAGTAGTCCAGTCCCACATACATTTCTTTTTCCGGATTGTAGATTGCGATCTGTTTCAGCGATCCTAGAAGCTCCGGATTTTCTCTGTCGAAGCCAACGGCATTCAGTGCCGCTTCATAGTCGTTCAGGAAAGCTTCGGCTTCTTCTGCGCTAGAGAATGTCTGGCTGACTGTAAGGTACGATTTCATGTCCTTGCCCAGACGGGTCTTCTGATATCTTCTCAGGTTGCGGCTGGAAATCGGTTCATGCAGACTGATGGCAGAGAATCCGGCGTCCTTGATCATCTGTTCCGCTTCTTTGGTGCTGATGTATTTTTCCGACTTGAACAGCAGGCTGAGCGTGTCTTCATCGAGGAAGCTGTAACGGAAATTGTAGAAACCGTTCTCCGATTCATAGTACTGCGTTCCGTCCTCATCATTGCTGACGGTCTTGAAACCGGCGTCTGTCAGGCTTGCTTCGTAGTCTTCAAGATACTTGAGAGCTTCTTCTTTGTCTTTGAAGTCAATGTCGACATAAAGTCCCAGATCATAGGTGAAGAAATACAGCCAGGATTCCGTCATCTCGTTGGCTCTATCGGTTCCTTCAAGGGAAGTGAAATTCTCGGAAGCAGGCAGGGCAGGGTAGCCGGTCTTTGTGATGACTTCATTGATTTCTTCAAGCGTATTGTAGCGCGGGAAGGCGTAGTATTTCTTTGCGGTCAGATTAACGCCATTATCGTATTCCAGTTCGATGGAGGAGTAGCAGTTGAATTCCTCTCTCAGCAGTTTAATATAATGGTTCTCAGAAAGCTCGCTGAATCCGTTCTGAATCAGTTTTGCGCCATAGTCGGCCATGTCCTGTTCTGTTGCGTGCGAATCGCGGATGCTGACTTCATCATTCCAGACAAAGTTTTCGCCGTCATTGGTCAAAGCATAGCTGGCGAAATCCGGGAACGGGACAGCTTCCAGGCCATATTCCGGAAGGAAGACAGAGTTGAAGATAAATTCATCCGTATCGTTCCATTCTTTTCTTGCTTCAGGATAGACAGGATCGGCCATCCAGGAATCGGCTGCAGCATTGCTTTGGGCATTGCCGAAAGTGATCTCGACATCGATGTCTTCCGGGAACAGACGGGCAACCATGTCTTCATCCATTTCACACTGAATATGAACGGTCGAAGGATCTTCCATGTCCAGCACCAGATATACTTCGTGCATCAGCTTTAAGGTGGTCTCGCCGTATCCGACCAGGGAAAGCACGCTCTGTTTCAGCGTATCGTCGTAGGAAACGAACTTCAGCGGTTCTTCCTGGATGTTGTAGAAAAGATTCCAGATGTTGCCTTCAGCCAGATCCAGCCAGCTGTTCGGGAGTCTGCTTCCTGCCGCATCGATCGCCTGACCTTCGCCGAGGAACTGGGCTTTCAGCGGTTCTTCATCAAGGAAGATCTGGAACGCTTCGTTGTTTACGCTTACGGCCGAAAAGTCTCTGTAGAGATCTTCGTCGTACTCGAAGTTGACCTGGTCTCTGGAATAAACCGTGGTCGTCAGATAGTCCTTGGCTTTCATGACGTAGTTTCCTTCTTCCAGTCTGTTCAGGAAATTGTTCATGGCTTTCTCGCTGTCTGCCGGCTGTGCCTTCTGACATGCCGAGAGGATACAGCACAGCATAATCAACAGAATTGTTAAGAATCGTCTTGTTTTCATCATATAACCTCGCTTCATCATACAAAAGAATATCACATCATCTTTTCTTTTTCTAATCCGGCGACGCATACCTGCCGTGGTTTTGTATAATTGAGATAGATACAGATGAATCATCATAATCATCGTTTTGACAGAGGGGTAATGATATGAAACTCTACTTTATCGGAGCGGACCACGAAGTTACGGGAAGCTGTCATGTTATTGAAGTCAACGGGAAGTACATCATGCTGGACTGCGGTCTGGAACAGGGAAGGGACATCTATGTAAATGAGGATCTTCCGGTTCCGCCTGCGAAGATCGATGCCGTGCTGCTTTCTCATGCGCACATCGACCATTCGGGTCTATTGCCGAAACTGGTCAAGGACGGCTTTCAGGGAACGATCTGGTGTACCGAAGTAACAAGACAGCTGTGCGATATCATGCTGAAGGATTCGGCGCACATTCATGAGTCCGAAGCGGAATGGACCAACCGGAAAGCAAAGAGAAGCGGAAAGAAACAGGAAAAGCCTTTGTATACTGTAGAAGATGCGGAAGAGTGCATGAAGTACTTCCGTTCGATCGGATACGGGGAGACGTTTACGCCTGTGGACGGCATTACCGCAAGGTATGAGGACGGCGGGCATATCCTGGGAAGCGCGATCATTTATCTGACCCTGGAAGAAGGTGGACTGAAACAGACGCTGGCTTTTACCGGAGACCTGGGCAATACAGGCATGCCGATCGTCAATGACCCTAGTCCTAGAGAGACGACGGATTTTGTCATAACCGAAAGTACCTATGGAGACCGTCTGCACGAAAAGACAGATGATCCTTTGAAGCAGCTGGCCGACATCATGGAAAGCACTTTCAGCAAGGGCGGCAATGTCGTCATCCCCGCTTTTGCGGTAGGCAGAACGCAGGAGATGCTTTACTTCATCCGGGAGATTATCGAGAGGGATATGATCACCTGTAAGGATTTTGATGTCTATGTGGACAGCCCTCTGGCTGATGAAGCGACTGCCATCTTTGAAGAGAATGTCTTCGGCTACTACGATGAAGAAGCAATGAAAATCATCCGTGAAGGTGATCATCCGCT
>JAFZQL010000206.1 GCA_017620435.1 Erysipelotrichaceae bacterium | reverse complement strand
GCAGTTTCTTTTCCTTTACATCCGAAAAGAGAAACAGCCAGTAATGTGATCATGATGATCTTCAGTATTCTATTTTTCATATCTGACCTCCAAAGGGTTCTTCTGATATCTATTATATTTCAAATAGACAAGAAAAAAGCGTGACAGTTCATGTCGCGCTTTTACTTTTTGTTTAAACAGAGTTATTTCTTGCCGAAGAACCTGATTTCTCCGAAGTGCTTTTCTTCTTTCACTTCTTCCTTCTTTTCTTCTTTTTTAGGTTTAGGCTCTTTTTTGCCTTCCTTTTTGTTTTCTTTCTTTTCTTCTTTTTCCGGTTTCGGCAGAAGTTCCTTGGCGGAAACGTTTACTCTGCCCTTCTCGTCGATCTCCATGACCTTGACCTGGATCTTGTCGCCGATCTTAAGGACATCTTCCACCTTGTCGACTCTCTCGTGCCTGATCTTGGAAACGTGCAGCAGCGCATCCTGTCCCTTGAACAGTTCTACGAATGCACCGAACTTTTCCAGTCTGACAACGGTCGCATCATAGATATCGCCTACCTTGGCTTCTCTGGTGATCTCGTCGATCATGGCCTTGGCCTTTTCGATCGCAGCCTTGGAAGTATGATAGATCACGACCTTGCCGTCATCGTCGATATCGATCTTGACATCGTCGCACTTTTCAATGATGTCGTTGATCACCTTGCCGCCTGTACCGATGACTTCTCTGATCTTTTCAGTCGGGATCATGAAGGTCACCATCTTAGGCGCATATTCGCTGACTTCTTTTCTTGGTTCAGCGATGGCTGTGGCCATGTTTGCCAGGATCTCCATCCTGCCCTTGTGAGCCTGTGCCAGCGCTTCCTTGAAGATCTCTCTGGTAATGCCCTTGCACTTGATATCCATCTGCAGGGCGGTAATACCCTCTTTTGTACCGGCGACCTTGAAGTCCATATCGCCGTAATGGTCTTCCATACCCTGAATATCCGTCAGGATCGAATAGTTCTCGCCTGTCGTGATCAGACCCATTGCCACACCGGCAACAGGAGCCTTGATCGGAACGCCGGCAGCCATCAGCGACATCGTACCGGCACAGATCGAAGCCTGTGAGCTGGATCCGTTGGATTCCAGAACTTCAGCGACCGTTCTGATCGCATACGGGAATTCTTCTTCTGAAGGCAATACCTGCAGCAGAGCTCTTTCGCCTAATGCACCATGACCGATCTCTCTTCTGCCAGGTGTGCCCATTCTTCCGGTTTCACCGACACAGTAAGGCGGGAAGTTGTAGTGATGCATGAATCTCTTTTCTTCGACTTCCGTCAGGTCGTCGATGATCTGGTTGTCTCCTAAAGGACCTAAAGTTGTAACAGAGAGTACCTGTGTCTGTCCGCGGGTAAACATGGCGGAGCCGTGTACTCTCGGCAGCAGGTCGACCTGGGAATCCAGAGGACGGATCTCATCCAGCGCTCTGCCGTCCGGTCTGATCTTTTCATCGGAGATCAGTCTTCTGACTTCGTTGGCGATCGTCTGTTCACAATACTCGCCAACCTGCTTGACCAGCTTGTCGGCTTCCTTCTCGCTCAATGTCTCATCGTTGGCGAAGTGTTCTTTCATTTCGTTGGTGATGTTTTCCTGAGCGGCATAGGATTCCAGTTTATCGTGGATCGATACGGCTTCTTCCAGACGCTTCTTGCCGTTTTCATTGACATATTCCTTGACTCTGTCGTCGATCTCATAAAGAACGACTTCCATCTTTTCCTTGCCTACCTTGGCAATGATCTGTTCTTCCATGGCGCAGAGTTCCTTTACCTTCTCATGGCCGAACATCAGCGCATCCAGCATCAGGTCTTCATCGACTTCATGCGCGCCTGCTTCCACCATGTTCAGGGCTTCCTTGGTTCCTGCCACTGTCAGATCGATCAGAGATCTCGACATCTGTTCCACAGTCGGATTGACGACGAACTGTCCGTCGACATAGCCAACCTTGACGCCCGCGATCGGACCGTCAAACGGGATATTGGAAATACAGATCGCCAGGGATGCGCCAAGCATCGCAGCCATCTCCGGTGAACAGTCGTTATCTACCGACAGTACCGTATTGACTACCTGTACTTCATTTCTGAAACCTTCCGCAAACAGCGGACGGATCGGTCTGTCGATCAGTCTCGCGGTCAGCGTAGCGTGTTCGGAAGGTCTTCCTTCTCTTCTCAAGAATCCTCCCGGAATCTTGCCTACCGAATACAGTTTCTCTTCAAATGATACCGTGAGCGGGAAAAAATCCGAATCCTTGGCTACGCTGGATGCGCAAGCCGTAGACAGTGTCACCGTATCGCCATACCTTACCAGAACAGACCCCCCAGCCTGTTTTGCGACTTCACCGGTCTCGATGCTTAACTTACGACCGTAGAAGTCAAAATCAAATACTTCTTTCATCTTTTCTCTTCTTTCTTTTATTTAAACGAATACATTCTAACACAGAATCTTTTTTTAAACTAACATTTTATTTTTTATTTCCATACAGAAAAATAAAAATATATTATAATGGAAACGTGGGATTAACTCAGATCAGTGTTGAAAAATTCAATAATCTCGCCTATGCGGAACCGGACGGAAGCGTATTCCAGAATTCCTGCTGGGCAGACCATGAAGTGAAAAACGGATACAGACCGCTCTTTTTTGAATATCTGAACGATTACGGCACAACGATGGCTCTGGCCATGTTCCTGCTGAAAAAGAATTCGGTATTCAACCGTTTTACCGCCTACTGTCCAAACGGCTATCTCATCAACTGGTATGACGACGAGCTTTTAAGAGCGTTCAACGAAGAACTGATCGTCAGCTTAAAGAAATACCGCGTCAACCGCATCGTGATCGAACCGCACGTGGCTGTTGAAAAATCAGGCAGGCATGTGAGCGAGGTCCTCGAAAGCATCGGTTATCAGAAGAGCAAAGAGAACTTTACTTATGAAATCGATGTGAACGGTTTTGAAAGAAATCTTTCCGACAGCAATATCATTCTGAAGGTCAGAAGGACTGATGGAGACATTTCCGAATACAAGGATTTCTTCAAGAACAACCGAAACAGCGAATCTCTGGAACTGTACAACTGCCTGAAACCGTATACCGCTTTCTATACCGTAGGACTGGATTCCTACAAGAGCAAACGTGCCGCAAACGACAACCTCCAGGAATGCAAGATCTATATCGACGAGCACAAGGATGACTACAAGTTTGAACAGAAGATCGCCGACAAGGAACAAGAAATCAAAAGGATCAACCAGATCGTGGCAGGTATTGAGAAATATGAAAGATCCCACGGAACCGATCCGCTTATTTTCGGCATGGGCGTTACAGAATATTCCGATCGAATCAGCAGACTTTTCTCGATTTCTCTGGATCCGGCGAACTTTTTCAACGCAGAAGCGGAGCTGATCAATAAAATTGTTGAAGATGCGCACGAAAAAGGTTGTATAATAGTGGATGGTTCTGAAGAATTCTCCAATGCGAAGAAAACGGAGCTGATCGGAGAGTATACGCTGAATCTTTGATGCCAACTTAGCTCATCAGGTAGAGCAACGCACTCGTAACGCGTAGGTGGTAGGTTCAAGTCCTATAGTTGGCACCATTAAAAAACAAAGCATCCCTTCGGGGGATGCTTTTTATTTCTCCGTTTTATCTCTTTTATACAGCAGGACGCAAGGGATGTAGATCGCACCCATGACGATCATCAGAATTCCCATATTCTGCATCATAAGGCTTTTCCCTTTAAAATACAGTGTCAGAATGCCCGCTAGAATCTCCAGCAATCCCGTAAAGGTCAGCAGCCCTCTGGTAGAAAATACGATACCGAAGAAGGCACAGATGATATTAATGCCCGGAATGATATAGATGGACAGACGCAACAGCGTAGCTTCAAGATCCGTTCCGGGAAGTATCCTCATGATCAGCGGATCATTTTCAAAATGATACGCCACGGCAAAATACATGATGACTGCGACAAACAGTTCAATTATGGTGATGAGCTTAGCAATCTTTTTCATCATAAGTACATTTTAATAGAAAATCTTTTTCAAATAAAGGCCGTTCGGATCGGCGTTGTATCTTCTGGTATTCTTCTGGGGATGTTCCAGCATGTCTTTGATATCATCCAGGGTTTTGAGTCCCCTGCCCAGATCGATCAGCGTTCCTACCATGATCCTGACCATGTTCCGAAAGAAGCCGTCGCTTGAAACGGTGATGATCAGCATGTCCTTTTTTCTGACAATACGGAATTCCGTGATGTTTCTTCTTTGATCAGGGTATTCTTTGAAACTGTTCGTGTTGAAGGACGAGAAGTCGTGTTCTCCCAGAAACAGCGCTGCGCCCTGCTTCATCAGATCGATATCCAGATCATAGAAACACTGGTAGGCGTAGCCGTTGAGAAAGACATCGTATTCCCCGATATTGATCAGATACTCGTAGGTCTTCTTCTTTACCGAATAACGGGCATGGAAACTTTCGGAAACCTGCTCTACCTTTAAAACATGAATATCTTTCGGTAGAAGAGAGTTGATCGAAAATTTCAGTTTTCCCGGTTCTTTTTCCTTGTCTGTATCAAAATGGAAGACCTGGGCTCTGGCATGTACGCCTGCATCCGTCCGGGAAGACATGACGATACGGATCTTTTCGGAAAAGATCTGATACAGCGCTTTTTCTATGACATCCTGAATCGCCAAAGCGTTGATCTGCGACTGAAAGCCGGCATAATGACTGCCGTCGTAGGCGACTGTTACTTTATATCTCATAAGTAGATCCTGGAAAGAATGCTGCCGGCGAGCACGCCGATACAGATCAGGATAAACAGATAATCGGCAAAACGGAACTTCAGAATATGATATCTGGTCCTCTGGGCTCCCGGAACATAGCCTCTGGCTTCCATCGCATCGGCGAGTTCATAGGCTCTTTCAAAGGCAACAGAGAACAGCGGAACGATCAGGGAAAGGATCGAAGTGACTTTCTGAGACAATGAACCGTTCTCGAAGTCGACGCCGCGGGATTTCTGCGCGTTCATGATCCGCATCGTTTCTTCGATGATCGTCGGAATGAAACGCAAAGCAATGGATACCATCATGGCGATCTCGTGAGTCGGGAAACGGAACACTTCCAGCGGCTTCAGGATCCATTCGATACCCAGGGTCAGGTCCAGCGGTTTCGTGGTAGCCGTCAGTAGCGTCGTGATGGAAATCATCAGCAGCAGTCTCGTGACTACAAACAGGGTATTGAACACTGCATCGTGATGAACGGCGACCGATCCGATCATAAACAGAATGTCCCCCGTTTTCAGCGTCAGTACATTGATCACCAGCAGGAAGATCATCATCATGATCATCGGTTTAAAGGACTGGGCGATCATTTTGATGCCGATCTTGGCCAAAAGCAGAGCAATGATCTCAACGACTGCGATCATCAGGAAGGCCCACCAGCTCTTCGGAATAAAGACAGCGGCAATCATCAGGAAAAGACCGATCAGTTTGGCACGCGGATCCAGTCGGTGCATGAAGGAATCGATAGGAATATATTTACCGAAAACCATGTTGTTCATCTTCTTACCTGCCTGGCGATCTCATCGCTCAAAAGTTCCAGCGTACGTGCTTCTCTGGATAGTTTAAAACCTTTTTCCGTCAGTCTGTTTCTGAACGTTACGATCTGCGGTTCCAGCAGATCAAATTCTTTCAGTTTTTCCGGATCGTTGAACAGATCCAGCGTATCTCCGACATAGACGATCTTTCCATGCGAAAGAACGACCGTTTCATCGCAGACGTTATAAACCATCTCGTTGTCATGAGAAACGATGATGATCGTTTTATTCATTTTCTTGTTTAGAGAGACAAAGAGATCTGTCATCTCTTTCGCTCCCTTTGGATCCAGACCGGCTGTCGGTTCATCCAGGACGATGATCTTCGGGTCGCAGGCAATAATGCCGGCAATCGCTACTCTTCTTTTCTGTCCTCCGGAAAGCTCCAAAGGAGAAGACTGATAAACATCCTCGGAGATGCCTACCAGCTTTAATGCCTGTCTGGCTCTTTCCTGGGCTTCCTGCTGGGTATAGCCGAAATTCAAAGGTCCGAAAGCAACATCCTTCAAGACCGTTTCCTCAAACAGCTGGTATTCCGAGAACTGGAAAACCAGACCGACGTCTTTCCTTAACGGCTTCAGGAATCTGATCTTCTGATTGGCAACCAGATTGTAGTCGAGGATCTCCAGACTGCCCTCGCTTGGAAGAAGCAAGGCATTGAGATGTTCCACCAGCGTCGACTTTCCGGAACCCGTCTCGCCGATGATGGCCGTTATGATCCCTTCCTTGATCTCCAGATCGATATGATCCAGCGCCTTATGGGCATAAGGCATATCCTTGTCATAGATATAACTCAGTGATTTGAACGATATCGCCATAATTCCTCAGCCATCCCTTCCAAACCCTTCGCCTTAAGCTTGATTTTCTTCTTCATGAACGTATCTCTGATCTGTTCGATAAACGGAACATCCAGATCGATCTTCTTCAGCAGATCCGCCTTTGCGAAAACCTTCTCAGGCTTTTCATGCATGAACAGTTTCCCTTTATTCAATACCACACAGTCATCTGACTGCAGGACTTCTTCAATGTCGTGAGTGATTGAAATGACAGTAATATCATCGCCTCCCGCCAGATCGTACATCAGTTTCTTGATCTCTTTCTTTCCCTTCGGATCCAGCATCGATGTCGCTTCATCGAAAATGATGATCTCCGGCTTCATTGCCAATATTCCTGCGATGGCAACTCTTTGTTTCTGTCCGCCGGAAAGATTCTGCGGTTCATAATCCAGGTATTCGCTTAATCCCACTTTTTGCGCATATTCGTCGATGATGGCTTCCATCTTTTCCGATTCCACCAGTCTGTTTTCCAGACCGAAAGCGATATCGTCCCTGACGGTCGATCCGATAAACTGATTGTCCGGATTCTGGAAAACGATGCCCAGTCTTTCCCGGATCTTCGGCATGTTTTCTTCATTGACCTGTAAAGAATCGATACGGATCGAACCTTCCTGTACCGGAAGCAGACCTGCCATCAGTTTGGCAAGCGTAGACTTCCCGGATCCGTTATGACCGATGATCGTCGTATAGCTTCCCTTTTCAATTGAAAAACTGATGCCTTCTACGGCTTTCTGTTCTCCATTGTAGGAATATCCTACATCTTTTAATTCAATCAGACTCATACTACTAGATTATACTCTATCTCCCGAAAAAAACACCGCTAAAGCGGTGCTGTTTTCTTTTTCAGGGCTTCATAAGCCTCTTGCGGGTCGTCGATATCTTTGACCGTCATCTCCATCGGACACATGCCGTCTCCTTTGCGGTTGACGATATAGTCCGTCAGTTCATCAAAACTGTATTCTACGCCGTACTTTTCAAACACGTCTTTTCCGGCTTTCGATAAAACGATCGCATGGACTTTCTTTACACCCGAGAGGGTCAGCAGCATTGCGCTGGCCTTGCCGATGATCTTGTCGGCTACTTCCAGATCCCGGAAATAGTCTTTCTTTTCATTGATCCTGTCAATGACCGGACGTATCCCGCTGTCATAGGAAAAATAGCCGTTTGAGGCGATGATCGAACAGTTTTTCTCCAGTAATGCATCTCTTAATTCCATTATTGATTATTATATAACACTTTTTTTGAGTATAATAAATAGTAGAAAAAGGAGAAATCACTTATGCCATTAGTTACATCAAAAGAAATGTTCAAAAAAGCATATGAAGGCGGCTACGCCATCGGTGCTTTCAATGTCAACAACATGGAAATCATTCAGGGCATTACCGAAGCGGCAAAAGAATGCAACGCCCCTGTCATTTTACAGGT
>JAFZQL010000205.1 GCA_017620435.1 Erysipelotrichaceae bacterium | reverse complement strand
GGATGGTTGAATGCCAATCCCACAAAAAAGAAAACTTTCAAGGGAATAGACAAGTTTATTAATAATTGGCTTTGCAGCAAACAGGATCAAGGAAGCAAAGCCGATCGCAGATGTTCCCTGGGTGGATCTCTATCTATACAGGATATGCAAAGAATGAAGGAGACTATGCAATGACAGAAAACACAGTAATTGATTGTATCTCTTCTTTAAAGGCTAACTATGGAAATTATGATTATACAAAGTGCTTATTAAACCCTATAAATGTTTTACTGGACATAATAAAGCTGTGTTTTCTGGTATCGCAATATTGAAAACAAGCCATTTTAAGGCACTATTACATGTGTGTTTGAATCAGTTGGTAACAAATTGGTAACAAATCGATTTTTGAGGAGTTTTTTAAAAGATAGATTAGAAATATAAAAAGTATAAAAAAAGCCTTTAAAATAAGGCTTTTTTAACACCTGGTCCCCGAAGTCGGGGTCGAACCGACACGGATTTCTCCTCACGATTTTGAGTCGTGCGCGTCTGCCAATTCCGCCATTCGGGGATGCTCATTTATTTTAACATAAAACAACCTATTTGATAAAATAATGTTGATATGGATCTAAGCGAACTCAAGCTAACGCCAAAAAGAAAAGAAATCGCCGAAAAACTGGATCTTCATACGGTGGAAGATGTTTTAAGCTACTATCCGTTCCGTTATGAAAACTATGAAAAAACAGAGCTGAAAGACTTCAAGGCGGGAAATCAGGTATGCTTCGTGGGAGAACTGGCCAGCTTTCCAAGCACCTTTCGAAAAGGAAAACTGGCTACGACCCGTTTTAAAGTCATGTACGAGGAAGAGATCTTCACTGTAACCATCTTCAACCGTCCGTGGATCCGCAATATCGACATGAACGAAGAGATCACGATCATCGGCAGATACGACGGAGGCAACAGGATCACTGCCAGCAATTACTACACCAAGAATATCCTTGGCAGTATCATTCCTTACTATTCCTTAAAAGAAGGGATAGTCCAGAACGATATCCGGAAACTGATCCAGTTTGTGTTGGATAAAGGAACAGAAGAACCCGATCTGACGCCTAAAGAACTTGTAGATAAGCATGGTCTGATCGACCATGATACGGCGATCAGAAACATCCATGATCCGAAAAGCAGGGAACTTCTCACAAAATCCATCAGCAGGCTGAAATATGAAGAATTCCTGAGATTCTATGTTGCGCTGGATATTCTGAAGAACGATACTACAAAAAACAATAAAAACAAGAAAGAGTTCGATAGGAATAAAGTCGAAGCGTTTGTCAGATCGCTTCCGTATGAACTTACTGCAGATCAGAAACAGGCCAAAGACGACATCCTGCGGGATCTTGGATCAGGCAATACGATGTACCGTCTGGTGCAGGGCGAAGTAGGCTCGGGAAAGACCGCCGTAGCGATGATCGGTCTGTACGCCAACTATCTGGCAGGATATCAGGGAGCTCTAATGGCTCCGACCGAGATCCTGGCAAAACAGCACTATGAGTCCCTGAAGAAGTATCTGGAACCATTTGGCGTAAAGATCGGTCTTCTTTATGGAGCGATGAACGACGAAAAGACAGTCAAGAACTATCTGGCTGAAGGGAGCATTGATATCGTCGTTGGAACGCATGCTTTGTTTTCAAAGGATGTTAATTATCATAGGCTCGGACTGGTCATCGCGGATGAACAGCACCGTTTTGGTGTAAAACAGAGACAGGCCCTGAAAGACAAGGGAGAAAACTGCGACTTTATTCTGATGTCCGCAACGCCGATCCCAAGAACGCTCGCTTCTTCCATCTACGGAGACATGGATATATCCACGATCGCTACGATGCCTGCAGGCCGAAAAGGATGCCGGACAAAGCTGATCAACAGGAACAGCATTGCCGGTATCATGGACGAGATAAAAATGTATCTTTCGCAGGGAAGACAGATATACGTCATAGCGGCGGCAATCGATAGAAACGACAATTATCAGGCAAAGGATGTTAACGGGCTGTACGAGGCTTTAAAAAGCGTTTTAAGCCCATATGAGACGGCTTTGATGCATAGTAGACTGAGCAGCGAAGAGAAAGACAGGATCATGGAACGTTTCTCAAGAAATGAGATACAGGTCCTGATATCGACGACTGTCGTAGAAGTAGGCGTCAACGTACCGAATGCCACAGTCATGATCATCTACGACGCCGACCGTTTCGGTCTTTCCCAGCTGCACCAGCTCAGAGGAAGGATACAGCGTTCCGACACAGAAGGGATCTGTTACCTTCTGACGGACAGCAAGGACGAAAGCGTTTCAAACAGACTGAATGTGCTTTGTCAGACCAACGATGGCTTCGAGATCTCCTATGAAGATCTGCGCCTGAGAGGCCCGGGAGATATCCTTGGAACCAGACAAAGCGGTCTTCCGGCATTCATTCTCGGCAACCTGATCGAGGATACGAAATTCATCAGTGCGGCCAGGGAAGATGCCCATTTCATCTGTCAGAACCTGGATCGGGAAGACTTGAGAAAATACTATGAAAAAATCGAGGAAATCGCTGCCGCAAACTATATCAGCTAAGGTATAATAACGATATGAGCGTTTTTGATTTTCTTGATTCACATGGAATATCATACAAAGACAAGGAACTGATCTCGCAGGCTTTTGTCCATTCTTCCTATGTGAATGAACATAAAACGGCCAGCGGCAACAACGAGAGACTGGAATTCATGGGCGATGCCGTTCTGCAGGTCTACAGTGCGCAGCGTCTTTATGAAATAGAACCCGCCTTGCCGGAAGGTCTGATGTCGACCAGAAGGTCCAATCTGGTATCGGAGAAGGCTCTGGCGCAGATCGTAAGGGAGAATGAACTGAACGATTTTCTTCTGCTTGGAGCCGGAGAAGAGAAGACCGGAGGAAGGAACAGGGATTCGATCATGGCGGATATGTTTGAAGCTTTCATCGGTGCCGTCTATCTGGACCAGGGGCAGGCTGCTGCCTACCGTCTTCTGGACGATCTGATGGGAGAACACATCCGGGAGACCGACGAGACTACCTACGACTATAAGACAAGGCTGCAGGAGTACGTACAGGCCGATTCCAGGAAGTCGATCGTCTACGAGACTATATCGGTCGAAGGACCGAACAATTCTCCGGAATTCGAAGTGGCGGTCAAGATCGACGGTCTGACTTACGGATACGGCAAGGGTTCCAGCAAGAAGCAGGCGCAGAAGAACGCCGCAAAAGACGCGTTAAGAAAACTGGTACAGTTATGAGTTTTGATGTAAAAAGGATCATTGAGAGGTTCGGATACAACGCGGATAAGGCCGCATATTTTGAAAATTTTCGGGTTTCCGGTGTTCTGTATCAGAAAAACAAGAACTTTACGATCATCAGAGCGGAAAACGACTGCATGCTTCCATACAGTCTGTACAAGGACGTGCTGACGTTTTTTGAGGAGAACGGAGTAGGAAATCTAAAGCTTTATCTCAAGGCCAAGGACCAGGATCTGCCGATCCGGGAGATCAACCTGTATCTGGAAGAATACAGAAGGGAAAACAGTCTTTTTGTTTCCTGCGTTCCTATCATCAGCGAAGACGGTTTCGTTCTGTCCTATACCGAGCAGGAAGCCTTCGAGAAGGACTACAGCAGCATCGATGATCTGAAGCTTTTCTTCTATGATCTGGGATATCGCAAGAACATCGCGATGAAACTGAAGAAAAAAGAAGAGCACAACGTGATAGAAGAAAAAGAAGCTCTGCCTGTCGTACATAAAGAAGAAGAAATTAAAGCGAAAGAAAAGACTTATTACCGTCCTAGAAACAAGGAATATACGCAGGTTAAGATCGACGACATGGTCGATACCCTGTACAACGTCAAGTTTCAGGGAGAGATGTTCAAGATCGATGAAAGAGAGACGCGTACAGGTACGCTGATCCAGACGATCTATGTGAAGGATGAAGACAATGCCGTTGTCGTGAAACTGGTAGAAGGCAAACGGTTCACCAAAGAAATCCTGAAAGCCAACAAAGAAGGACAGTGCGCTGTATTCTACGGAAATTACCGTTTCGACAGCTATGCCAACGACTACCTGTTTGAACCGGATCAGATTGAATTCATCGATGATATTTCGCCGTTAGTGGATGATGAAAAAGAAAAGCGTGTCGAGCTGCACATGCATACCAAGCTGTCGGAAATGGACGGCGTATCTTCTCCTACGGAAGTCGTGAATGCCGCCTATGCCATGGGACATCGGGCTGTAGCGATCACGGATCATCTCTGTCTGCAGGGATACCATGAAGCGCAGGTCGCCTACAAGAACATCATGAAGAAGGCAAAGGATGAAAAGCCTGATTTCAAGATTCTTTACGGCTGCGAGATGAATATGGTTTCTCCGGAACTGAATATTGTCTACAACGCCACAGATCATCTGCAGAGTGAAGAAGAATATGTGGTATTCGACCTGGAAACGACCGGTCTTTCTACCAGATACGACTACATCATTGAATTCGGCGCGGTTCTGATGAGAAGAGGGACTGTTATTGAACAGAAGGATATCTTCATCAAGCCTCCGATTTCTCTTTCACTGAACATCAAGAATCTGACTCATATATCGGAAAGCGATCTGCGTAATGCCGGAACGTTCTCTGAAGTCAAGGAAGAGATCCTGGACTTTATCAAAGGAAGAGTTCTGGTCGCCCATAATGCGGCATTTGACTTCGGTTTTCTGAATTCCGAACTGGAGAGGATTGGAGAAGCGCCTTTGACCAATACGGTCATCGATACTCTGGATCTTTCCCGTTCCCTGCTGAAGAACAGAAGAGCCTACCGTCTGGGCAACATGTGCCGTGCCTACAATATCCCTTATGATGAGGAAGTCGCCCATAGAGCGAACTACGATGCGGATGTTCTGGGCCAGGTATTCAGTTTCATGCTGAAGGATCTCAACAAGAACGGCGTATTAACGCTGAAAGATCTGCAGAATTATCAGGATGATGAAGCCTTTGTCAAGAACAGGGCTTTCCATACGACCGTACTCTGCAAGAACAAGGAAGGTCTGAAGGATCTGTTTAAGCTGGTGTCCATTTCCAACACGGAGACTCTGGCTGTATTCGGCAAGGCAAATACGAAGGATGCGAATTCTGAATTCATTGCCGAACCGCGCATCTTCAAGGAGACTATCAACGCCAACCGCAAGAACCTGCTGATTGGATCGGCATGTTTCAACGGCGAGGTGTTTGAAATCGCCTCCACCAGATCGAAAGAAGAACTGGCCAAAACCATCGCATTCTACGACTATATTGAAATACAGCCTCTGGAGAACTACAGATTCCTGTATGAAGACCGTGAGCTTTTCACAAAAGAAAGACTCATGGATTATCTGAAAGACATCATTGATGAAGCTCTGCGGCAGAACAAGATCCTGGTCGCGACAGGGGATGTCCACTATGTCAAGAAGGATGAGAAGATCCTGAGAGACGTCTATATTTCGGCACAGGCGATCGGCGGAGCGCATCATCCGCTCTATATCTTCGATAAAGAAAAGAGAGAGAAGCAGATCACTTCCGATCAGCACTTCTTCAATACGAAAGAGATGCTGGAAGCTTTTGCGTGGCTGAAGGATGAGAAACTGATCCGCGACATGGTTATCTACAACACCAACAGGATCGCCGACATGTGCGACAACATCAAGCCGTTCAAGGATGAACTGAGACCGCCGAAGATCACGGATGCGATTGCCGTCGCAAGGAAG
>JAFZQL010000204.1 GCA_017620435.1 Erysipelotrichaceae bacterium | reverse complement strand
TGTCTTCCGTCAAGGAACTGCGGAATCACGCCTACCGACATATCAAAGCCGTCAGGATTAATATACCCGTATCCGGATGCGCTGCCCATGAAGCAGAGATACTGCTGATTGCTGAACGGACCTGAATGATAACCTTCCGGATCCTTCAGAAGGAAGTATCCCTGATCCTGTGCCTGTTTCCACCAGCATAGACGTCCGATGAATTCATCATTTGTCCAGTCGGTGATCGTGTTATTACTGTTGACATAGTGCAGATTCATCTGTTCCAGATTCATTATGAAGAGCTGGTCGACAGAATCAGGACCAAAACCCATGATCGTATTGCCTTCATTTGCTTCCCCATTCACGACTCTTTGACATACGTTATACAGCTGATCCCAGGTTACAGGTTTTTCCAGACTGTACTTGTCCAGCAGAGTCTGATTATAGAACATCACCGGAGCGCTTACTGAAAGAACGATGGAATGAAGGCCATGGTCCGAATAATCCGTTGATAAAGCGTAAACGCCGTCATAGACTCTGTTCTTGTAATCCGCATCGCTCAGATAATCCGAGAAGTCGATGGACTTTCCTTTGGATACATATTCCTGAGCGGTGGAAGGATACAGCCAGACCAGGCTCGGACCGTTTCCTGCATCTACAGCATCAGCTATGCTTTCTTCAAATCCGCTTAAAGGTTTGGAAACCTGTGTGGCATGATAAATACCCTCGTAATCCGCATTGAACTGATCAATAGCGGACTGAATCGTTTCCACAATGCCACCGGTCAAAGTATGCCAGATTACGATTTCTTTGGCTTCTTCTTTCGGCTGGAACGTTACTGAAGCAGACTTTCCGGTGCCGTCTTTTGCGGTAGCTGTGATCTTGACTGAACCTGTCACCCCCGTAAATGTTACCAGACCGCGGTCATCTACAGTAGCGATCTTCGTATTGGAAGACTTCCAGCCCGCATCGCTCGATATTCCATCAGGTATTACTCTCACAAATAGCTGATAGGCACTGCCCTGCGTCTGAATAACGCTAATTGTTGCGTTTTCAGGCAGCTCGTCCCCGTTCTCATCCAGCAGTACGATAGCAGTCGCCAACGGACGAACTCGAACCTGATACCGGCCTCTTACACCGGAACCGTCTTTCGCCTCTGCATAAATGAATACACGCGTTTCTGAATCGACCTTCTGTGCAGTGACAACACCTGAAGAAGATACGGTTGCAACACTATCGTCTTCAGAGAACCAGGTAACGCTCTTGTTTGCGGCATCGCTCGGAGATACGTCTACTTTCAAAGTCAGCTTCTTTCCGGATGCGATCCTGGCATTGCCTGTAGTGAGCTGATGTGTGCCGTCCGGTCTGACAGGATCCAGAGGATTGTATATCGTAATTTCCTCTACAAGTTTATTGATGTTCAGGGTTACAACGGCTTTCTTTCCGGAGCCGTCATTTGCTTTAGCAGTCAGTTTGAACGTTCCCTTTGCACCTTCTTTTATCTCGACATAACCGTCGGAATCAACCGTAACAAATTTTGTATTGGAAGAAGACCAGGTGACGGACTGTATTGCATCGTATGGTTCGTTCTGTGTATACAGGCAGAAACTGGTTGGTACATTTTCAGGTTTAATTCCTATCGCCTTGCCGGTAACATCTTCCCATTCATCGTTATAGATCCTGACGTCTGTCGTGATTGGAACAACGTTAATGTAATAGTCGTAAGAAACACCGGAACCGTCTTTGGCCATCGCGGTAATCATTACTCCGTTGGTCTCCGTCACTTTCTTATTCGCTGTGACTTTACCGTTCTTGACGGTTGCGATCGAAGTATCGGAGCTGTACCAGTCAAGCTTCTTGTTTGCGGCATCTTCCGGATATACTTCCGCTTTCAAAGTAATGGATTTGCCTGCCGCAAGCATGTCCGGATTCGTTTCATAGCCGATGTAAATTTCCCGAACAAGTTTGGCAATATTCAGCGTAACGGTAGCTTTCTTTTTGGAACCGTCTGTGGCTGTTGCGGTAATCTTTACAGTACCTTTTGTACCTGTAAGATGTACCTCGCCCCATTCATCTACCGTTGCGATCTTTGTGTTGGAAGAGGTCCATTTAAGGTTATCGTTCGCATCATAAGGGTCTATATCAGCTACCAATCTGAAACCATTCATCAAAGGACTTGTGTCCGGATCGATTCCGATGGTTCCGCCTTCAATATCCATAGTGTGCCAGTAAGGATCCCAGTAATATAGCTGGTTGATTTGGATGCTTTTAGCCAATGGGCAAGCGTGCACTTCAAACGTACCTTGAACACCGGAACCGTCTGTTGCGTTAGCAGTTATGGTTACTTCCTTCCGTCCTTCCAGATTTTTGTTGACGGTTACCTTGCCGTTCTTAACAGTTACGGCAGATTCATCGGAAGAAGACCACTCCAGTTTCTTGTTGGTGGCTGTTGCAGGCAATACTTCTGTCTCTATGGTAAAGCTTTTGCCCGCAGATAGATCGATGTCGTTGTAGACATAAACATAAGTGGCATTGCCGGTAACGTAATGTACAACCTCTTTCACAGTATGAGTCAGGTTGATTTCCTGAACAGGTTCAACAACATTGATCGTAACCGTTGCCTTTTTGCCGGAACCATCCCTAGCTGTGGCAGTGATCTTGGCAGTACCTTTTGTGCCTGTAAGATCTACTTCACCCCATTCATTTACATCAGCGACTTTCTTATTGGATGATGCCATGGCAATATCATTAGATGCTTCTTCAGGAATACTGTACGCATATAACCAGAAATCCATTCCGCCGTCAGGATCGATTTCATTTACGTCGAAGTTGAGAACACCATTCGTGCAATCATCACCCCAACCCGTTTCAATTCTTATCTCTGTCGCCAGCGGGATCACTGTGATCGTGATGCTGTCACTGACACCGGAGCCGTCTTTGGCTGTTGCGGTGATTACGACTTCAGAAAGCTCAGTTACCTTTTTAGCGGTTACCTTGCCGCCTGATACCGTAGCGATCGATGTATCGGATGATGTCCAGACAACGGCCTTGTTTTTGGCGTTTGCCGGTTCGACATGTGCGGTGAGCTGCAGCGTTTTTCCTGCCGTCATCTCAACATCGCCTTCGGCATCGATGATCGCGTTGCCTGTGACGAGTTTCGGATGAGTGATCGTAATACTGCTTACCAGTCCGTTTGAAACGGCTTTGATATGCATGGTTTCCGGATGTCTGTAGTTTACATATCCGTAGGCACGGACAAAAATGATATAGTCATATTCCGGCGTACCATGTGATGCAATCGTATTGATCGGCAGATTGACGCTGTGTTCATTCCTGACCAGCTCGCTTCCGCTGAACTGAACACCGCCCATGTTATCAAAATTCAAACCGATAGCGTTGTTATCCAGCATCAGTGCATCCAGATATTCGTCTTTTGTAGTTGTGACTGTCAGACCCTTGACTGTATCAAAAGTGACATTCAGATCACCCGGTATGTCGGTTCTGATCGGCGTTTCGATATTTGCCGTAACATTGACCGGCAGATACATATAAGCGCGGAATTCCAGATTATAGACTCCCGGTGCGATCCTGCTGCTATAGACAGTACTCTCCGGAATAACGATACTTCCGTTTTCAAGAGAATACAGAACATCATGATAATCACCGGAGCTTAAAAGGTCTAACTCGTTCTGAATGGAGAAAGAGTATCCTTCGGTTGAAGTGCCGCTGATTAATGCTCCTTCCGAGCCCGAAGCATTCATAGGATCCCTTTGATCAACTATTTGATCAACCATCATTGCATTAAGCCAATCGTCAGCACCTTGGCCTTGGCATGAAATAATGATCTGATTGTTTTCGCACTTTACTGTTATGCTTTCCGGATCTACGGCATCTTTCAAACCGTGAGAAACTACGAAAGAATCCTTTTCATATACAGTAAAGTGTTTCACATAGATTCTTAACTCATACGTTCCGTTTTTTATTCTTGTTGAAAAATAGCTGGTATTAGGTGTAATTGTGAGGGTCTTTTCATCAGTCGAAAGCGTAAAGTGAAATGCCTCATAAAAGGCGTGTTCGTTCCTCAGAATTGTCGGATATTGAGAAATCGAATCATCTAAGACAATATATCCGATATCCTCGTTGTTTTCATTTCTCCCTTCGTAAAGACCTGCCAGCCATGCTTTGCCATCATCTTCAACTGTAATAATAAACGCTCCGTTTTCGTCTTCAATAATCGAAACGTTTTCCGGTGCAGGGTCACACGCTTTTGTGAAAGTGATCTCGTAGTCTTGCGCATCATCATATCCTTCAACACTGAAATTAAGATGATGCAGACCATTCAGATACGGGCTTCCCGGAAGTAACAGGAAATCATTCGGAATGATGACTTTATCTGTTGCGAAAACTTTTTCAGAAATCTGTGAATATGATGTCGGATCGTCTTCATCCCTGATCCATATGTATCCATCAGAAGCCAGAAGCTCCAGATAGGCAATGGCGGCATCATAATCGAATCCCTCTGCTTCCGGATCATAGGTGATATGGATATCCCCGTTTTCTGCTTCATATACCAGAAGCGCAGGAGGTTCCAGGGCGGTAACATCTCTTAAACCGCCTGTTTCATCTTCTTCGGGTTCCAAAGGAAGTTCTTCCATCGGATCATCAGGATCGGTATTATCCGTTTCATCGATCTCCAGAACCTCATCAGCAGGATCGGAATCATCCTGCGGCAGAACTTCCGTGACATCTTCCGTTTCATTCGTCTCTTCTGCTTTTACCGTATTCGGTACGTAAGCAAAAAACGATGAAAACAGTAAAGCCACGGAAAGCAGCAGCGTCAGTACTCTCTTCATATTCTTATTATCCTTTCATTATGATTAAGATTCATATGCTTCCTTTTCAATTATATCATTTATACTTTTCTGTTCTGATGTTTCTTTTCTTTCCTGTCCGGGTCAGGCAAAGCAGACTCTTCCGAATCATTCAGCTGGGTCAGCAGGATGACAAAAAAGGCAAGAACGCACACGTTCAAGGTAGTGGCGGAATTCACAAAGCTTTGCGCAAAATAGGCAAGCAGACCGCTGTAAGCAATCAGAGCATCTTTCTTTTCATACGCCTTTGTTTTTACATACAAAAGGAATACCGATGCCCAGCACACGATCCAGGAAACAAGACCCAAGATGCCCATGCTCATCAGCATCTGTATCGGTTCGCTGTGTGAAGAAGCGAAGACTCTTTCTCCCGCATCGATATCCTGATAGATGTTGATCAGCAGTTCAGGTCCTATACCGAATATCTTTTCTTTCCAGCTGTAATCGTGGAAATAATAATCCAGCGAATACTGCCAGAGTTCTATCCTTCCGTTTCCCATTTC
>JAFZQL010000203.1 GCA_017620435.1 Erysipelotrichaceae bacterium | reverse complement strand
GGTCAACAGCTTCATCGTAGCGATGAGCTCAGCACTGCTGACGACCTACTTCTCGGCACTGACCGCCTACGGCGTCCATGTCTATAACTTCAGACTGAAGAACCTCATCTTTACCTTCATCATGGCGATCATGATGATCCCGTCGCAGGTCTCTGCTGTCGGTTTCATTCAGCTGGCCTACAAGTTCGGTCTTACCAATAAACTGTGGCTGCTGATCATCCCGAGCATTGCCGCTCCGGTCGTCTTCTTCTACATGAAGCAGTATCTGGAGAGCGTGCTGCCGCTGGAAATGGTAGAAGCAGCCAGGATCGACGGATCCAACGAATTCAGAATTTTCAACGAGATCGTACTGCCGATCATGAAACCGGCCGTTGCGGTCCAGATGATCTTCTCTTTCGTTTCCTCCTGGAACAACTTCTTCATGCCGGCACTGCTGCTGACGAAAGAGAAATACAAGACCGTTCCGATCATGATCGCGAATCTGCGTTCGGCGGACTACTCGAAATTCGACCAGGGTAAAGTATTCATGTTTATCCTGCTGGCGATCCTGCCGGTCATGGTCGTCTATACGATACTATCGAAATCCATCATCAAGGGTGTCACTTCAGGAAGTGTGAAAGGTTAGGAAAGAAATATGTCAGATGTAAGATTGATTAATATTAAAAAAGTATATCCATTTACAGAAAGCAGAAAAGATCAGAAGGAAGCCAAGAAGACGAATCTTCAGATCACCGACGAAGGCGTTGTAGCCGTTCAGGAATTCAACCTTGACATCAAGGATAAGGAATTCATCGTTCTGGTAGGCCCTTCCGGCTGCGGCAAGTCAACCACATTAAGAATGGTTGCGGGTCTGGAAGAGATCACTTCCGGTGAGTTATTGATTGACGGCGAATACATGAACGATGTCGCGCCGAAAGACAGAGATATTGCCATGGTCTTCCAGTCCTATGCCCTGTATCCGCATATGACGGTCTATGACAACATGGCCTACTCCCTGAAGATCAAGCACACGCCGAAAGACGAGATCGACAGGAAAGTCAGAGAGGCTGCCGAGATCCTGGATATCACCCAGTATCTCAAGAGAAAGCCTAAGGCACTCTCAGGCGGTCAGAGACAGAGAGTTGCGATCGGTAGAGCGATCGTCAGAGACCCGAAAGTCTTATTAATGGACGAGCCTCTTTCCAATCTGGATGCGAAACTGAGAAACCAGATGAGAGCCGAGATCATCAAACTGCGTAAGCGCATCAATACGACTTTCATCTATGTTACCCATGACCAGACGGAAGCCATGACGCTGGGCGACAGGATCGTCGTCATGAAGGACGGCTTCATTCAGCAGATCGGCACGCCGCAGGAAGTCTACGATCATCCAAGAAACCTGTTCGTATCAGGCTTCATCGGTACACCGCAGATGAACTACTTCGATGCCAGACTGGAAAAAGAAGACGGCAGGTACGTAGTCGTATCCGACGGATATAAAGTCGTACTGGCTGACGAGAAACAGGAAAGACTGAAAGAGAAGAATATTGAAGCTCAGGATATCGTTCTGGGTGTAAGACCGGATCATATCGTTGTAGGCGAAGAAGGCATCAAGGGCAGAGTAGACGTATCAGAACTGATGGGTCCTTCCTGCCATCTGCATCTTACGGTAGGAAACAAAGACGTGATCGCCATCGTTCCGACTGAAGGTAGAACCGTTGACTACATGGGTAAGGAAGTTTCACTTGCCTTCAACGGCAGTGTCTGCCATGTATTTGGAAAAGACAGCGGACTGAATCTGGAATATTAAAAAAAGGAGAAGGAATGCGCGAACTGAAAGGTTATACGCACGGCATCAACCTGGGAGGCTGGTTTTCTCAGTGCGACCACAGCGTAAAAAGATATGATTATTTCATCCGCCAGGCGGATTTCACAAGGATCTCATCCTGGGGTTTTGATCATGTCCGCATTCCGTTCGACTATGAACTGATCCTGGAGGAAGACCGTTCTTTCAACGAAGAAGGCTTCGCCAGGCTGAACAGATGCATCGACTGGTGCAAAGACAATTCCCTGAACCTGATCCTGGACCTGCACAAGACACCGGGTTTCAGTTTCGACAAGGGAGAAAACGAGCACGGATTCTTTGAAAGCGAGCCCTATCAGCAGATCTTCTACGATATCTGGAAAGAACTCGCTAAACGTTTCGGTCATCATGAACATGTCGCATTTGAACTGCTGAACGAGGTCTCCGATCCTTCCTATTGCCGGAAGTGGAACGAGATCATCAGGAATACGATAGAGATCATCAGAGAATACGCTCCTCAAATCAGGATTCTGGTTGGAGGCTACTACAACAACTCGATCACAGCGATCAAGGATCTTGATCCTCCTTACGATCGCAACATCGTCTACAACTTCCACTGCTACTCTCCGCTGGTCTTTACCCACCAGGGTGCCTACTGGATCGCCAGGATGGATACATCATTCAGAACGGGTCTGGAACACACCTATAAAGAGTACAACGAGCTGACGAAGCAGCAGGTCGGTCTGGAATTCAATGATCATTTTTCGGATGAAGACAGAGTATTCGATGCTTCGTATTTTGAAGATCTGTTTGCGGAAGCGCTGCAGATCGCGGAAGAAAGAGATGTTCCT
>JAFZQL010000021.1 GCA_017620435.1 Erysipelotrichaceae bacterium | reverse complement strand
TCCAGGGTGCTGTTCTTGAACATGTCTCTGTATGTTTCTGGTGCAACCATCATGGCTGTTTTCCTCCTTTTTCTGTCTTCATTATGAAATAGAAAAATGATACTGTGGTCGTCTAAAGAACGACATTGATCTTTTATCCTGTTTCTATATACCTGTATACTTCTTTCTTGAGATCTATTGAATTCTTCTTCTGTATCTCCACTACACTCAGGTCATTATCACTCATATACTCCAGCAGTCCCCTAGCCCATGTCTTCATGGAACAGTCATAATCGAACAGCTGTGTCTCATCGATCCTTGTCAGTTCCCTGGCCAGTATCAGATATTCCTCTTCATTTAGAGGCATTTTCTGCCTGTTTACAGCATCGATGCAGTACAGGGCATACAGGGTTACAACGATCCTGTCCGACTCCATATGACCCTGCAGATCGCTGTGGGTGAGAATCTGATACAGGTCTGTAAGTTTTCTGTCTCTTTTCTTGTTTAAGGTGTTTATGATGAATTCTGACAATGGTGTTCTCCTTTGCTTTGGGCATAATACCTGATGATATGTTATACAGAAGAATGTACAAAAAATGTATCAGATATGTTTAAAAAGCCATTACTTAAACGTAATGGCCTTTATATAAAAAGGGGTTTCCCGGTTCATTTCAAATCGAATAATAAATCGCTATTTCGCCTATCGCATTGTTTGCGCTGATGATGTACTGTTTCCCATCGTATTCGGTAACGCAGACATTTGCGCTGCCGTTGTCCCGGTCAAGGACTTCGATTTTGAATTCGTCATTCTCATAAACGATCAGGAACAGTTTCTTATCCAGTTTCCTGGTTCCTAAGATGATGGTGTTCTTTCCATTGAAACATCCTGCCCACAAGGCATGCGCAAACTCGATCTCATGCGGGAACTGATAGATGCATGTATATGTACCATCGATCAGTTTATAAATCTTCAGCTGATTCCCGTGGAACGGTTCGATCGTGACGATCTCGTCATATCCGTCCTTATCCAGATCGTATACGGCCATTTCCGAGATGTTTCCATCCAGCAGTTTTGTCAGTGAACGATCTTCCGGAAGAAAGACATAGATACCATCATCGCAGGCGATGTATCCTGCTTCTTTACCCTGATAAAATCCTCTCCAGTATCCATGGTTTTTCAAGAGACCTTCCTTGATGATTTCTGTCCGGAAAGGTTCCGTAGGATCATCACATAAAAAACCTGTGTATATCTTTCCGGGATCGCTCCAGTCTTCCCGTTCGCTTTTGGATGTACATAGCGTACAGCCGATAAATACGGTTTTATCTTCTGTCTGAAACAGATCAAAACGGTGCAGGTATGGAAGGCTTACGACTTTATGTCTTTTCCACTCCTGACCTTCTTTGTATACACATGTCACGCCTGCTTCCTGAGCATTGAAACCGGGATAGAATCTTGTTCCGACATAAAACATTCCATCCTGTCCCGGAACCTGTATGATACTCATGGTTCCTCCGACGTCATCCCAGATGTCGTGTCTGTCATTCAGATCGTTCATCGGATAATAGGAAAAACGTCCGTTGATGGCTTCGGAGGCTGTCAGGATGCATTTCTGTTTATCGATGAAACCGCAGGAAACACTGTAACATCTTTCCATGCGGTCAATTATCTTTTTTTCCATGTTTCTGCTAAAAACAGTCATGGAGGCACATGTTCTCCATGACTGGTCTTTCTATTTTATTTCGGCGGCAATGAATTTTTCTTTGATTTCAGCTGCGGATAAGATATTCTTTACGGCAATGACTTTGACTCCGGCTTCTTCGGCAGCTTTAAACTGCGAAACAAAATTGAGAGCCGTTACTACTACGTCATACTTCTTGGCGGTTGATTTGGCTTCCGAGATCTGACAGTGGCTTACGGCTGCATCGATTCCCAGCTCTTTGCATACCTGTTTGATCTTCATTTCCATCATCAGACTGGAACCTGCGCCCATTGCGCATGCGGCAACTATTTTCAACATTTTCCTGCCTCCTTAATAAATACTATTTTTTCTCTTCTTTCAGTTTCTTATATGCTTCGTAATCATCGGTGATTAAGAAGTATGTGTCCTTATGTCTTGCATACTGGATCTGCGGGATCGCCAGCATAATGACAGCAGCCAGACCTACGCCGATGTAGCCGAGATACTTCATGCCAAGCGTGAAGACAGGCCATACCGTTACCCAGTCGAACAGGCTGTTGTATCCGCCATAGGACGCTAATCCAAATAAATTAGAACATAAGGCTGTACCAAGCGCAACCACAATGCCCGAAAGGAACGGGATCACGACAGCAGCTCTTGCGCCGCCTTTGTAGTTGGCAAATGTAGCCAGTGTACCGTCACCGAAGAAGATCGGAACGAAGCCTGCCATGACAAGGACAGGGGACTTGAAGATGATCAGTCCGATGACAACCAGGAACTGGCCGATTGCGGCAGCAATGAAGCCCAGAGGGACTGTGTTTGCCGGAGCATAGGCATAGATCGCCGGAACGTCAACACCCGGAACAGCACCAGGTAACAGTTTCGTAGCGATACCCTGGAAAGACTGTGTCAGTTCAGCAACGAACATGCTGACGCCGAGGTTCAGGATTCTCAGATAAACGGCAAAGTTCAGGCTGAATTTCAGGATGTAGAAGAAATAGCTGTCTGCTGCACCCATAAATCCGTTGTCGATCAAGAACTGCTTGCCAAGAACCAGCATCAGCGTTCCGAAGAAGATCAGCATGATGATGGATGTTGTAACGACGTTGTCGGAGAAGATGGAAGTCCAGCCAGGAAGTTCAACTTCATCAAGAGACTTGGATTCTTTCTTTCCCATCTTGCCGATTTTCGGTGCCAGCCATTCAGTCAGCTTAACGCCGAACATCTGCTGGTGAGCGATACAGAAACCGCCGCCGTCCGTCATTTCCTGACAGATATCAACAGTCAGGTTGGATCCGACTGCCCAATAGATACCCAGAAGGATACCCATGATGATCAGAACGGATGTGTCTGCCAGATTCGGGAAAGCCCACAGGATGAGCCAGAAAGCCATCGTTGCCTGCTGGACCTGAATGTGGCCGGTCGTAAACAGGGATCTGATCTTTGTAACTTTTCTGAATGCGACCAGAATAATGTTGAAGATGAAAGCAATCAGAAGCAGCAGCATTGCCTGTGAGAAGCTGCGGCCGATGTCGTTCAGACCTGCAGTAATCGCGCTGGTTCCGTAGTATGGGTCCATGATTACTGCTTCAAGATTGAACTTTGTCTTCAATCCGGCGATTACCGGACGGCATTGGTTGATAAGACCGTTTGATCCTACCAAGAGAATCAGATAACCGACGGTTGCCTTCAGGAATCCTGCAATTACCTCATAGAACGGTTTCTTTAACAGTGCATAGCCTATCAGAACCAGAAGGCCGATAAAGAAAGCGGGCTGTTGCAGAATATTCTTTGCAAAAAACGTCCAAATACTCATTACAAACTCCATAATTTTTCCTCCTTAAACAATTAAGTGTGTTTGTTGGTTCCGAGTCCGCAGGAAACAGATCCTCATCGTTTCTGTATCTTGTCAGATCCCGGCATATTATGTGAATCACCTGTGTCCAATCAGGCGTTTCATCCGTAGGTCAGATATGCTTTAGAGAATGGATTTGAACGGAACGTTCGGTTCTTCTATGAAGCAGTCTTCAAATCCTCTGCGATGGTGATAACGGCGTTTTTCTTTGTCTTGCGGATAGACGTATTTTCCTCCGACTTCCCAGATGAACGGATGGAATCTGTAATCCAAACGGTATTTCCTTCTTTCGTACAGAACATCGATCTCATCGACATCGGTCATGAAGTTTGTCCAGATGTCGTAATGGAACGGGATGACGACTTCGCATCTGAGGCATTCCGCCATTCTTAAGATGTCGATGGAGGTCATCTTATCCATCAGTCCCGGAGGATTCTCTCCCAGCGATCCAAGAGCGACATCGATTTTATGGTTCTTCCCGTGTTCCGCATAACGGATGGAATAGTGGGAATCTCCGCTGTGATAAATGTTTCCTCCGCTGGTTTTAATCAGATAGTTCACAGCTTTTTCATCCATGTCGTTCGGACAGGTATTACGGATATCTTCATAGCCGTCAGTCGTTACCAGACAGGTCCTGTCAAAGGAATCCAGTACGACGATTTCAATGTCTTTGACACTGATTACATCGCCCGGTTTGACAACGATACATCTGTCCTCAGGAACACCCCAGGAAATCCATTTTTCTACTGATTTTTTAGGACCGATAAAAGGAACTTTTTCTTTTACGTTGTTTAATACGGCATTGGCATAGTAAGGATCCATATGGTCGGCGTGGAAATGGGTCGCCAGAACGGCGTCGACTTTCTTGACCTCAAAAGGATCAAGGACAAACGGTATGGCTCTCAGGTTCGGCTGTATCAGCCTGCCGCCGCACATGTTTCGCATCTGATGGCCTTTCGCCATCTCGGCCTTTGTTTTTGTTCTCTTTCCTGTTCCGCACCAGAAGTCGATGGAGATATCCGTGTTCTGATCCGATTTGATCCACAGACCTGTGCATCCCAGCCACCACATGGCGACATTGCCTTTTTCAACCGTCTCGTTCTCTATCTCTTCATTGAGCCATGTTCCCCATTCCGGAAAACAGTTCTGAACCCACTGATCCCTTGAATACTCCATACTATCCTCCTATATGTTCATTTCGTTCATAAAAATGATAATTGCCTATTTCTGTCTTTTATATATAGTTTCCTTTTTATGCTGTCAAATGTATATTTTCTAAAAATCGAAAAAACATATTGTTTCGTTCAATATGTTCATATAAATGACTTATTTTTGAAAGTGTTTGTCTATGCTAACAATGTATTATATAATGGATATAGAATTTTTACGGTCGTTTTGAACGAAAGGAACATTTTATGAAAAATTCGCAGTCAATTGTTAAAACACGTCAGAACAACATCCTTGACTATATCGAGTCAAACGGTATCGCTACAGTCAACAATCTGTCCAAACTGTTCTATGCTTCTCCCCTTACGATCCGCAGAGATCTGGATGAACTGGTTAAGGCCGGAAAGATAGAAAGATACCATGGCGGTGCAGTAGCCAAGGAAAGAGAATCCAGCGACAGAACGCTGAATCTGAAGATCGTTGCCTGTAAGCATGCGATCGCGAAGCAGGCGGCAACCATGGTTGAAGACAACGACACTATTTTTATCAATTCCTCATCGACTGCCCTTCTCGTTCTGAAATACGTTACGGCAAAAAACGTAACAGTCATTACAAACAACGCGAAAGCCCTGTTTGCAGCCAGACCAAAAGATTCGGTTCTCTTCTTTACGGGAGGAGAAATACGTACGCCAAAGGACGCGATGGTAGGTGAGTTTGCTGTGAACTCGGTTTCATCCGTGACAGCGAACAAGTGTTTCATGGGCTGTGCCGGTGTAAACCCGACAAAAGGACCGATGTCCACGGTCCTGCAGGAAGCCAGCATCAACGGCCTCATGTACCGTCAGACCTACGGAAAAAGGATACTGCTTGCCGATTATAGGAGATTCGACTGTATCCATCCTTTCAGCGTATGTCCGATTACTGAAATCACGCATATCGTTTATGATTCGTCGGTTCCTTTAAAAACAGTGGAGCCGTATAAAAAGCTTGGAATTATTACAGTTCAGGCAAAAACAAGCAACAAGCTATAGGAGGAAAAATGGTAAAAGTTACTTTATTACTGGAAAACACCAGTCTGTTTGGCAAGTATCTCAATTCAGAACACGGCTTTTCAGCCTGGGTAGAAGACGGGGATAAAAAGATACTGTATGACTGCGGTTTCTCCGGTAAATTCATCCAGAATGCGATCGATCTGGGAATCGATCTGAGAACAGCCGATTATGTCATTCTCTCACATGCCCACAGAGACCATTCAGGAGGCATGAAGCATCTTCTCAAATGGTTTGACGAGAACGGCATGTATCGCAAACCGACACTGATCTATACGGATGATCTGATCTTCAACAGGATCTACAATTTCAAGAAAAACAGACAGGCCGGTTTCGATGTCAGTAAGGAAGTACTGGAGAAGTATTTCAATATCATTGTTTCACCGGAACCGATGTGGCTGACAGAAAACGTCTGTTTCATGGGTAAGTGCGAAAGAACGAATGACTATGAACACATCGTTCCGCAGGTAGCGATGAGGCTTGTGAATGGAGAGTATATTCCGGATGTTGTTGAGGAAGATACACAGCTCTGTTTCAGACACGCCGATCCGGAATACTGTTCCGTTCTTGCTGCCTGTGCACACTACGGCATCTGCAATATCATGGAATACGCAAAGAAGCTTACCGGAGCGAAACATATCCATACCTATCTTGGAGGATCTCATCTGCGGATCGATGAAGTACCGCAGTCGCAGGTCGATAAGACAGTTGAATACGTTTCAAAACAGAATCTGCAAAGATTCTATATCTGTCACGATACCGATCTACATTGTAAAAAGGCATTATGGAATGCCGTTCCTGATAACAGCATTGAAGCAGGAACAGGTCTGGTCGTAGAATTCGAATAATACAGATACAAGAAGAAATGAAAACATACATCCTCGAGGAATGTATGTTTTTTTATTTACCGATTCTTTAGAACCGGAAGAGAATTCTAATCTGATACTGAATTCTCTGCAAACAGATCACTGATCTTATCGACCCTGGTTTTTGTTAATGGACTTCCTGATCTTCTGTGAATGATAGATATGAATTCATCCAGGTTTTCCAGAATATAATCGTCCGATATCGGGCTGTTGTTTTCAATGAAATAAACATATCCGGTGACCCAGTCTCCTATTCCAAACTGTTTCAGATAACTTGACAGCAGATACTCCTGCCTTCTGACATGATAGATCGGATTCTTGACTTTCTTGTAGTATTCTTCTCCGGCACCACTTCTGTGCAGCTTGGTCCATTCCCGG
>JAFZQL010000202.1 GCA_017620435.1 Erysipelotrichaceae bacterium | reverse complement strand
GAACTCCTACGTCTGGCCAAGACTGATCACGGATGACGAGAACTACTTCCTGGTATCCAACGGGATCCAGACGATCCGGGAATCGGGTTTTGGCAGAGAAAACATTCCGGCCATGATGGCGGCTGTAGTAGTCATTTCAGTACCGTTGATCGTTCTCTTTCTTATTTTCCATAAGAAGATCATGGAAGGTGTTTCCAGAGGAGGTACCAAGGGATGAGAAAGAGACTGCTTTGTATCATTTCCCTGATCCTGATCTGTGTCTCTTTGTGCGGATGCCACGGTTCCAGAGACAGCGGGGCTTTTGTTCTGCCGGAAGAATTCGATGAAAGCAGACAGTACGAGATCACCTTCTGGGCCAAGAACGACACCAACATCAACCAGGTCAACGTATACAAGAAAGCCATTCAGGATTTTGAAGAGATCTATCCGAATATCACTGTCAGCATGAAGCTGTATACGGACTATTCCCGCATCTACAACGATGTCATTACGAATATCTCTACCGATACGACGCCGAATGTCTGTATTACTTATCCCGACCATATCGCGACATATATGACCGGAAATAACACGGTCGTCTGTCTGGACGAACTGCTTGACGATGAAGACTATGGTCTGGGCGGATCGAAAGTCAGATTCGACAGTCCGGAAAAGCAGGAGATCGTCCCGGAATTCCTCAACGAATGCATGATCAAAGGAAACTGCTACGCCTTGCCTTTCATGCGTTCTACGGAAGCGCTCTACATCAACAAAACCTATGTCGAAAAACTGGGATATGAGATCCCGGATATCGTCACCTGGGACTGGATCTGGGAAGTATCCGAGGCGGCAACGCAAAAGGATGCGGATGGCCTCTACAAGGTAAACGGACAGAAGATCATGATCCCGTTCATCTACAAGTCTACCGACAACATGATGATCAGCATGCTGAAACAGCTGAATGCTCCATATTCCAAGGATGACGGTTCTGTACTGATATTTAACGATACGACCAGGGAGATCCTCTACGATATCGCCGGTCATACCGCCAAAGGCGCTTTCTCAACCTTTAAGATCTCCAGCTATCCGGCCAACTTCCTCAATGCCGGACAGTGCATCTTTGCCATCGACTCGACAGCCGGAGCGACCTGGATGGGAAGCAAGGCACCGCTGCTGGATATTCCAAAAGACCAGATCGTCGAATTTGAAACAGTCGTAAGACCAATCCCGCAGTACGATACATCCAATATCGCCATGATCTCCCAGGGTCCTTCTCTATGCATCTTCAATAAGGAAGATCCGCAGGAAGTCATGGCATCCTGGCTCTTTGCCCAGTATCTGCTGACCAACGAGGTGCAGATCGCCTACGGTATGACGGAAGGCTATCTGCCGGTTACAAGGAAAGCCCACGAGTCCAGGGAATATCAGGACTATTTGAGCAGAGAAGGGGAGAACGATACCGTATACTACAATATCAAGATTGAAGCTTCCAGACTGCTGCTGGAGAATACGCAGAATACTTTTGTCACACCTGTTTTCAACGGGTCTGCATCGCTTCGTGAAGCCGCAGGTAGTCTGATCGAAAATACCTGCAAGTCCGTAAACCGCAAGGAAACGATAGACGATGCCTATTTCACCGCTTTGTTTGAAAAACTGACTACCCTGTATCATCTTGATCAGATCAGCACGCAGAAAGGCGGAAAAGACCTCGGCCCGCTGCCGCCGACATCCATCGCGCTGCTTGCTTCCTTGGGTATCGCCTGGCTGCTGATCGGCATCTATACGCTGATCGGCTATCGGAAAGACAAAGGCAGAAAATGATGCCTTTGTTTTATTTTGTGTTATGATTAAGTTGTTCTAAAGAACTGCTTTAGGAGGAGAAAAAATGAAAAAACTGTTAACTGTATTATTGGGACTGATGATGATCCTGTCTCTCACTGCATGCAAGAAACAGGAAGAACCTCAGGTCGATCCTGAACCGGCTCCTGTTGACGATGTTACAGTCATGAGCTATGGCGAATATGCTGCCGCTGAACTTGGTACAAAGGTCACGGTTGAGGCTTATGTTCAGGCTGCCCAGTCTTACTGGCAGGGTGCCAAACTGTATCTCCAGGATCAGGACGGCGCATACTTTGTATACTGCGACGGCAAGGGCGAGGATATCAACCTTTCTGAAGAAGATTACGCCAAGCTGGTTCCTTCAACCAATTACGGTGAAGGATGGACCGGTCTTTGCGACGGTACAAAGGTTCGTGTCGAAGGCGTCAAGTCTGCATGGTCTGGTGAAGTCGAGATCTCGGAAGCTACGGTAACCGTTCTGGACGGCGAAAAGTGGCTGGCAGATGCCAAGGATGTCACTGCGCTGCTGGGAAGCGATGAACTGGAAGCCCACATGAATGAGAAAGTCGCATTCAAGGGCGTCGTCGTCGAGGCCAGCAAGGATGCGGAAGGAAACGATGTTCCATTCCTGTACAACTATGACGGATCGGGCGAAGAAGGAAACAACAACGACCTGTATTTCAACGTTTCCGTTGACGGAGAACAGATCTATACATTCGTTGTTGAGTCTTATCTGTGCTACGAAGGTTCGGATGTATACGAAGCCGTAAAGGGACTGACGATCGGTGATATCGTCGATCTGGAAGGATTCCTCTACTGGTACAACGGAGCCAATCCGCACATCACTTCCGTCGTTGTAAAATAAGAAGAATCATACCGAAAGGAAGAACCCGGGTTCTTCCTTTTTTTATACTTATTTTTGTGAATATTTTCATAATTTTCAGTATAATGAATATGTAGTCATAAATAGGAGGAAAAATTATTATGGCCGTAAAAGTTGCGATTAATGGTTTCGGACGTATCGGAAGACTTGCTTTCCGTCAGATGTTCGGTGCCGAGGGTTATGAAGTTGTTGCGATCAACGACTTAACAAGCCCTAAAATGTTAGCGAATCTATTAAAGTATGACTCCGCTCAGGGCGGTTATTGCGGTGTATTCGGTGAAAACCTGCACACTGTTTCTTCTAAGGAACCTGAACTGGAAGAAGACGGCAAGACGGTGAAAGTTCCTGGCTCGATCACGGTTGACGGCAAGGAAATCACGATCTATGCAAAGCCAAATGCAGCTGATCTGCCTTGGGGCGAACTGGATGTCGATGTTGTTCTGGAATGCACAGGTTTCTATACTTCAAAGGCAAAGGCTCAGGCTCATATCGATGCCGGTGCCAAGAAAGTCGTTATTTCTGCTCCTGCAGGCAATGACCTTCCTATCATCGTTTACAATGTAAACCACAAGACACTGACAAAAGATGACAAGATCATCTCTGCCGCATCCTGCACGACCAACTGTCTAGCTCCAATGACAAAGGCCTTAAACGATGCATATCCGATCCAGTCCGGTATCATGACGACTGTTCATGCCTACACAGGCGACCAGATGATCCTCGACGGACCGCACAGAAAAGGCGATCTTCAGAGAGCTAGAGCAGGCGCTGCCAACATCGTTCCTAACTCAACCGGTGCTGCCAAGGCTATCGGTCTGGTAATTCCTGAACTCAACGGCAAGCTCATCGGTGCTGCCCAGAGAGTTCCTACTGTTACAGGTTCTACAACCATTCTCCATGCTGTTGTTACAGGTGAAGATGTAACGGTTTAAGGCATCAACGAAGCCATGAAGGCTCAGGCCAACGAATCATTCGGTTACACGACCGAGAAGCTGGTTTCTTCCGACATCATCGGCATGAGATTCGGTTCTCTGTTCGATGCAAACCAGACAATGGTTTCCAAGGTTGAAGACGGCAAGTTCCTGGTACAGGTTGTTTCCTGGTACGACAACGAGAACTCTTACACATCACAGATGGTAAGAACGATCAAGTACTTCGCTGAACTGGGCTAAAAAGCGTCTTAGATCAAGAATCTTAATGAAAGCAGGAAGTGAAATTCCTGCTTTTTTCTTTTTTTTCCATTTATAATAATACTGTTGAAAAAGGAGATAGATTATATGTTTCATAACAGTGTACTGAATAAAGAATACAAAAGAAGCGTTACCAGGCTGATCTGCGGTGCCGTTCTGTGCGCGTTGGCCGTATGCCTTCTGGCCCTGGGTGCGGTTCACTTTGGAAAACTGAAGAAGAATGCCATCCATCTCAACGATGTCATTATCAGTGAAAAGGACAAGACAGGACGTATTGCCTATGCGGATATCCAGGGATATCTGCAGTTTGCTTCCTATGGCGATGATCTGGGTTACTACATCGCCTGGGACGAGGACCTGTTCTATATCATG
>JAFZQL010000201.1 GCA_017620435.1 Erysipelotrichaceae bacterium | reverse complement strand
TTCTCTTGTAAAAGAACTGATTGCTCCGCCTGCCGACTGTCCGGGATATGAATTACAAAAAGGCAGCGTTACCGACAGTTTTGCTACAGCATACTGTCTGCTGAAGTCTTTCCTGAAAAACGGCATCAGCTACGAAAGCGCAGTCGCCGGTCTGCTGGATTTCAAGTATGGCGAAACATCCAGATACTACGATGTTTTTGCTTCCGGCACCGACCGCTATTCTATGGAATTTATCGAAGGAACGCACGTATTCAACCGTTTTGATAAAGTTCCTTGTGAACATCGCAGGCATTCTAATGAAGCGGCATCCAGAGCCTGGGTGGCGGGAATACTGAATCCCGGCGATGTCAGAAAGGCAGTCAGGGATGCTCTGATCATGTCTTTGCCGACACACGGCAATGCCATAGCGATGTCGGGAGCTGCTGTTGTTGCCGCTTTGACTGCAGCCGCTCTAGGCGGCAGCCGCAACGTCGTCAGTCTCTATGAACTGGCGCTAGAAACCGCACGCAGCTCCTATCAGGAAGCGGAGCAGATGATCCATATCACTTCCGTCGGCAGTAAGCTGGAAGCACGTATCCGCAAAGCTTTTGAAATTGCATGCGAATATGAACATGACGATGAAAAACTGATCGCAAAGATACAGGATATGATCGGCACCGGTACATATACCAGTGAAGTGGTACCTAGCTCCATCGGTTTCCTGATGGCCGCAAAAGGAGATGTTGAAAGAGCTCTGTATCTTTCAGCGAATGCCGGCAACCAGACGAACCGCACGGCAGTCATCACAGCCGTGATCTCCTGCTGCATCAGCGGTTCTGATTCTCTGGCAGAAAGATATCTTGAAGAAGTCAGAAGAACCAACGCGTTCTATAAGGATTTATAGGAGAAAAAGATGTATTCACTTTATGACAGGATATTAGGCTGTTTCCGTGCCGCTGCCATGGGCGACGGAATGGGAGCTCCGACGGAAGCCATGAGCTATGCGGAGATCCTTGACTCCTATGGCGGAAGAGTAACGGAATTTCTGGACTGTGACAGGAATAGAATCGCCTTCGGAAACATTCCGGGAGAGATTACCGATGACGCATCACAGATGTATGAGATGATCAAGGCTATCATCCGCTGTAACGGCGATCTGACGGTAGAAGAAGCCGGCAGAGGTCTTGTGGAATGGTCTAACAACTGGCCGAAATATTACCCCCGCAATGCCGGACCTACGGCGAGAGAAGTGATCGAGAAGATCCGTAACAATGAGGATTATCTTAGTACAGCTAAAAGCGGAGGAATGTATCAGAAAGGCACATCCAACGGAGCGATCATGCGGATCGCCGGAGCAGGAGCCATTCATCCCGGTGATCTTGAAGGAGCTTTGCATACAGGTATCGTCATGACATCCTGTTCCCATGGTACACAGATTGCCTATTCGGCGGCAGGAGCCATTTCCTGCGCCATAGCTGAGGCTTTGGAGGAAGACAGCGATATTCATTCTGTTTTGAAAGCGGCTGTCTACGGCGCTAAAAAAGGCGAAGAAACCGGTATGAAAGAAGCCCGTATTGCTGCCGGAGCCAGAGTCCTGCCGATGATTTACAGGGCTATCGACATTGTCTATCGTGCCGATGATGCCTTACAGGCAGAAAGAATGCTTTCGGATGAAATGGGCACTGACTCCAGCGCCATTGCCCAGGCCTGTGCCATTTCACTTGGTCTGTTTGCAGCCAACGACGGCGATCCATTAAAGACGATTATTGCCGGAGCCAATATCGGCGGAGATACCGATACCATCGCCTGTATTGCCGGAAGCATCGCCGGAGCCTTTAAAGGCGATGCAGCGATACCGGAACGTTATAAGCAGATTTCAATCGATGCCAACCCGGATCTGGATCTGTCCTGGGCGGCAAACGAGTTTGTAAGAATCATAGAAGAAAGGAAACAAAGAAGATGAAGTATATTACCGTAGGACAGGCATCGATCGACAGGTCGATCCGTCCCGATGGTTCGATCATCGGCATCAATCTGGGCGGACCCGGCGTCTTTGCCTATACCGGTATCCGTCTGTATGATGACAACTGTCAGATGATCCTGAACGTCGCAGAAGACTTTGAACCGAAATACGGCGACTGGATCAGAAGAAACATGGTCAATACCGATGCCTGTTATCTGTGTTACGACAAAACGCATGCCTACGATCTGATTTATTCCGAAGACGGTTCCTATTATCAGGCCGATATGAGCGAGAAAGAAAAATATGATCGGGCAGGAGAATACGGCTGGACCAATGTCCGACCGGAACAGATCGAGAGACATACCCGCAATGCTGAAGGTCTGTATATCTTTATTGAGCCGACCTATGAACAGTACTGGAAACAGCTTGCCGACATCAAAGAGAGACACCATCTGCAAATCATGTATGAGATCGGTATCGCAAAGGGAGGAGACTATGACAGAGATCATGTCTTGAAAGTCCTGGATATCCTGAAACCTCAGATGGCTTCACTCAACCACAACGAATCCTGTGACTTTTTCGGTATTGAAGACAGAGAAGAGATCTTCAGAAGAATCGATTCCTGGAATATTCCGCTGTTTTTCTACCGGGCCGGAGAAGAGGGCAGCTATGTCCTTTATGACCACAAGTCTTATTTCTGTCCTTCCTTGACCATCGAAGGAAGAGAAAGCCTTGATCCGACTGGCTGCGGCAATTCCTCGACAGCCGCCTGTATGTGGGCCTGGATGAACACCCATAATCCGGTCATGACCGGATGGCTGGCAAATATCGTAGGAGCCTACAACGTTTCCTACAAAGGCATCATTTCCGAGTTTACCAAAGAAATGCGTGATCACGCCTTCGATCTGGCAATCAGCCGTTACAACGATTATGTAAAAGACAATCCCGAATATGTAGAAGCAGGTTATCCTGCCAAAGGAGAAGAAGTACTGAAGGATATCCGTTAAGGATATCCTTCTTTTATCATGGTTAAAAACCTTCATTGATTCTATGTCTGAGGATGTTGATTATTGGGAAGCCGGGAAAAACGGATCAGTCAATCAGCTTTCCTGCCGTATTTTCATCGATAATAAGATAGTTGATCCATCTGCCTCTTAAGGCAGCCTTAATCACATCGGTTTTTTCATCTCCGAAAGCGATACCGATACGGGTATCGATAGACATCAGCTGCTGAGGCGTGATGCCGATCATCCGTTTGTATCCTTCAAAATCAACGATCTCGCCATCAGCATCAAAGAAGAAATTACAGAGACCTCCGACCGAACCTCTTTCCTTCAGAACCCTGAGATCATCTTCGGAGATATATCCGTCGCTGTGTCTGGTTTCATACTGATCGATCGGTCCGATACCCAAAAGCCCGACTGTCATTTTGTCGATCTCCTTAAGAACCTTATTGATCTCCGGTTCATCCAGCAGGAGTTCTTTTAATTCCGGTGAAGTAACAAAGATCGGAGAATGCAGCTGCATGTATTCACAGTCCCAGGTTTCAGCCAGGATACGGGCGTTGGTATTGGCTTGCCAGGTAGCACCGTTGGAAAAGAAACCGCCAAGCAGCGGCGTGACCTTCAGCCCGGTCTTATCGACATAACCGATCCTGTTCCCTAGAGAAAACAAGGTATAGCCCGAAGCGATGCCGATGATATCGCCGTCCTTCAGGATACCGGAAATGAAAGAAGTAATCGCTCCTGAAGCGTTTGAAAGGATGATGTCAGGGAGATCACTGCGGGAACTGATGATAAGAGCATCTCTAAGTTTATAACTTTCAAGCAGTTTCTTCTTGATCGGAGATACTTCCGCAAAAGGATCTGTGATAGAAATGCTGACAACACCCTGATCCTGGGCGGCAATCAGAATCTTGGATATCTGGGAACGGGATACACCCATGATATCGGCAATCTGCTGCTGAGATTTCTTTTTCTCATAATACAGACGGCAGATCCTGATGACCAAATTAATGTTGTCGGGGCGTATCTGGAAAGGGTATGCTTTCATGACACTATTATATAATGAAACCGCAAGCGGCAAAGACCGATAACATCGCACGAGATTCTACAAGTATAAAAAAGAAACAGCATCCGGAACAATGAAACGATCATTGCATTGATTTTGCAGAGGATCAGATGTTCTTACCGGCATCTCTAAGTTTCTTTCTGAACTCTTCCTTCAGTTCCTCCGGTTCCATGATCGTAATGTTGCCCATGAACTGCTGGGCCAGATACATGGCTCCCTGGGCCGGAACCTTTACCCTGATCCGGAAATATTCTTCGTCTTCCGGATATACAGTCAGCTGCGGACCGAAGATGTCGATCATATGATCCATGACATCGTTCCTGCATCTAAAGACGACCGTTTCCGTTTCTCCCGAATACATGAAGAGTTTGTTTCTGGCATAGTCGTACGGATCTGATCTTTTCGGCAAAGGTCTTGATTTTTCGTCCAGGATCCGGGCATCTGCCATCCTGTCGATCCGGTAGTGGATAAAACCCGGATGGTTTGCACTGGTAACGATCATGTACGGTCTGGCATCCGCATAGACGATATATCTCGGTTCAACGACATAAGGCTCTTCTCTGCGCGGTATCAGCTTCTTGTTGCTGTCATAGCGCAGATACTTGAACTGCAGCTGTCTGCTGTCCCTGATCGCTTCCGAAACGGTATCCAGATTGTAGAGCAGCTGCTTGTTCGCGCTTTTCACGGGATTGGGCATATAGACCTTGTCGTAGAAATCCGCCTTGACATACCTGCTTTGCGTATCCAGCAGTTTCCTGATCAGGGCATCCGACTGAGAAGAAGAGATGAAATGCGAAGCATGTACGGCATTCGCCAGAAGCAGGATCTCTCCCTTGTCGAACTGCCTTTCCGCCAGATAGTATCCTTTCCCGTTGTCTTCGTAGTCGCTGATCTCGTAGCCGAAATCTTCCAGGATATCCAGATTGGTATAGATGGTCCTTCTGTCCAGGACAGTATCGTACTCATTCTCCAGATGATTCTGTATCTCTTTTAAAGTCAGAATGTGCTCCTCGTCGGAATACTTCTTCAGGATCTCCAGTAAAGCCATTACACTGTGTTTTTTCTCTGCCATGTTTATGTCCTCTTGTCATTCATTCTATCATCCCTGTCGGTTTTTTTGTATAGGATGAAACACGGATTAAAGAAACAGGATTCATTATTCAGAAAGACGGATGCTATAATAGTCGTAGATATTCAAAGGAAAACAAGTCATGAAAAAACATATATCTCTGTTGCTGCTGGTATTTCTGCTGCTTGGCTGCTCCGCCGGAAGTCTTCCGAAAGAAACAAGAATGAATGAAGAAGTCTTTCTCTATCATTCCGTAGAGATTCCTTCCGCTCTGGGAGAGCCTCTGATTAAAGAGAAAGAAATGCAGGATCTCGGAAGAAAGCAGATATATGAAGTTGCAGATTCCATCAGTACATATGCGGATGCTTTCACGTATATTCAGTATCAGGATTACAGTTCGGATAAAACACCGTATCGCTTAGTTAAAAACATGGTCACTCTGCTACAGGGAGATTACGATGAAGTCCGGGCCGTTGATATCTTCGTCGATGCCGATGCCTACTATGTTTTGAGCATCAAAGCCAATGACCGGTATTACCTGCTGGATCCGTTTGCCGCTTATAAAGGAGAAACCAAGTGGCTTCAGAGCTATGATCTTGAAGAAGGTTCCTTTGCCGATCAGGATTCACTGATTGATGCTATCAATAAAGGTTACCCGGTCACCCCGACGCTGGTACTGTATGCGCCGATTGATCCCGACGGCTATGAACTGAAAGTGCTGTACAAAAGCGGAACCTACATCTACGAATACAAGGGTTTCGATTTCCTTGTGGACTATGGATTTCCTCTTATGTCTCAGGAAGAGATGGATGCTTTGATTAAAGAAGTCGATAACGGCAACTATTCCCTGGCGGCAGAAACGATCAGGACGATCCCGGATATGGCCGGTTTCCTGATTACGCGCGATTATGCACCGTCAGACAAAGATTCGATGCCTGCAACAAGCCGGTATCACAAGGGAGACGTAGGCAACATCCAGTATTATGATGATTCTTTCAAATATACGATTTCCGGTCTGGAGACCCTGATCCTGAATGAAGGACAGTGTTCGTCTACCTCGACTCTGTTTACTTATCTTCTGGCAGACGATCTGGATGAAGTCGGATATGTTCAGATCACTTCAAAAGATCCGCTTACCCGTTTTTATGATGGCCATACGATCAACTATTTCAAGAAGAACGGGAAGTATTATCTGATCTGCGCGCAGTATTACAAGGGATACAGCAGCGACGACGAGATCGCCTATCTCTGGAAAGGGGAAGATACGATCGATGAGATCATGGAACGTCTGTATGATTCTGAGTATCCAAACGGAAAAGTGACAGAACTGTACGCTTTCTGTTTTGATGGTGTTTTCTGCCTGGATCCATCCAGAGGAACAATGGTATTCCCAACCGGATCAGAGGTTAAGTTCTCCAAGGGAGGAAGCATCAAAGGCTACGATACCCCAAAACATCCGACATCGCAGGATTATATCATCGGCGTTGAAACGACGACCGTCCATTAAAAACCGGCACGAAATGTTTTCAGTCATTCCTGCCGGTTCGGTATAGGACGGACCCTGATATGTGCCTAAAATTATGATTCTTTCAGTCTGGCGAGACATTCTTTCGCCATCCGTATCTCTTCATCGCTAACCCGGTAATCTTTGCAGTACCTGGCTTTGATATAGAGTTCCCGTAAAGAAACGGCATCCTGATTCTCACTGAACAGTCCCTCGCTTAGCACCTCCCTAGAAGTGGTCTGCTTCTTTACCGGAATTCCTTTTCTTTTTGCCAGATAAAGAAATTCTCTGTAGATCTTTCTGATTTCCTGATTGTTGTTTTGTTTCTTGTTCTTCCTGTCTGTTTTTCTTCTTCCTGTTTCAAAACCGTTCCCTCTTTCAAAACCGTCTTCCGTCTCTTCCGTTTCGATCCGGATGAGAACACGGTAAACCAGATAAAGGATCACGATGATCACCGCGACAGCCAGCAGGATCAGAAAGAAACGCTCAAACAGACGGAGATAACTAAATCCCGGGTTCGTTTCTATTACCGCATCTTCGGCCGGATGGAATATGTTTTCGTAGATTTCATCAACGCTTTGGTTTTCTATTTCGGCAGAAGTGTCATTATAGTTGAAATAGGTCCAGATACCGCGGCTCAGGATAACGAACAGTCCGATCAGACCTTTGATGACAAGGGCAAACGGCAGAGCGATGATTTCGAAAATCTTTCCGGAATGAGTAAGCAGAACGTAAAGAAGACCGAAGAACAAAGCGGCCGCCGCAAAAACACCGATGACTTCAGCGGCATTTAGCATTCTCAACTGCATATCCGCTTTTCTACCCAGCCTTTTTCCCCTGAGGGCGATAATGCCCGTAAGCAGGAAAAGTCCCCCGAAAACAAGCGGACAGCGGTTTTTCAAAGAAGAGGTGATACAGACAAAGAGCACGGTCAGAACGACAAGGGATTCCATGCCGAAAACATAGCGGTATCTATCGTGTTGCATCCTGTAGCTTTCCGTGATCAGAACAATGATCTGATAGCCTACGATCAGCAGCAGGAAAAACCACTGACTGTCGTTTTCGATCAGCAGGATCTCGGTCAAAGGCAGAAGAAATGATAGAGGCTTCAGAGCCTTGATTCTGCTGCCGATAAAAGCAGAAATAAAACCGATCGCTGTGACTGCGGCCATCAGAAAATGGCTGTCTCTAAAGGAAGGAAAGAGACTGACGATCGTAAAATACAACAGCAGATCGCTAAGCAGCTGCAATGCGTCAGTCATCCGGTTGCCCTCCTGCTATGATCAGACAAAGCGGATGATCGCTGATGTTCTGAAGCCTGTTCAGCTGAGCCTGCCCGTTTGAGGACAGGGGTGCCGTTATGATGATGTAGCTGCGGTTGTTTTTCTTTTTCTGTATACATCTGTCGATCAGATACTCAAAAGAGAAATAGGAGATCAGGCCCGATCTTCCGCATTTCCTCATCAGATGATTGAAATGCCTTTCTCCGTACCCTTCCGGAGAATTGCCGATATCGCCGTTGCTTAGAAGCTCATAAGGGATCCTTTTTTCTTCCAGCTGTTCACAGGTGCTTCTAAGAAGCCGAAGACATTCTTCCAGCCGTTGTGGATCACTGCTTTGCATATTCACGACGACCGCAACGTTGATATCGGTCGTATAGTCGCTGTTTTTTACCATCAGCTGATCCCTTTTGGCCGTCTGTTTCCAGGAGATATCCTTCATCGGTTCCTTTCCCGTATAATCCCGGTATCCGATAGTCAGAACAGGATCTTCCATGATGAATCTTCTCACCGAGATATCGCCCAGATAACCGCCCATAGTATTCAGAACCACTTCATCCCGGCTTCTATCCGGCATGACGACGATATCCGCCTTCAGATCCCTGGAAAGCACTTTTGACTGAAAACCCAGGAAGTCTCCTGTTTCCAGAAAATACCTCCCGTTTCTGTAGATCCCTCTTTCCGGCAGGGTAAATCTGACTTCTCCGGTATATTTCTGTCTTGGCAGCAGATACAGACGGAAACCAACGGAACCGCTCCCGTCATCGACGATCCTGGCGCCTTCCGGCAGACGGATGATAAAGTTGATATAAAGCACAGGAAAACACCATGTGTTGACTACTTTATAGGCACAGGTAATGACTTCTCCCGGTTCAGCCAGTTTTTTGTCGAAGCGGAAGTCGCAGTACAGATTCTGGAGTGCCGCCGAAGATGTCTTAATCTGCAGGACAAACACGACGGCAGCCAGCCCGAAGAATATCAGACCGATCATACGTTTTCTAGAGGCACTTTTGTATCATTCAGTATTCTTTCAATGATCTGGACATTATCGGCATGATTGCCGGCAGAAAGGAAGATCCGGTGCGGAAGCACATATAAGGCTTCCTTCTTTACGTCTTCCGGTATGACGTAGTTTCTGCCTTCCATTGCAGCACAGATCTGCGCTGCCTTGTACAGAGCCAGCGAGCCTCTAACAGAAACCCCGGCAGAAAGAGACGGATGGTTTCTGGTGGCTTCGATAATGTCCATAAGATAAGACTCGACATCGGCAGAAACCGTCACATTTTCGATTTCTTCCATAGCCTGTTTCATATCTTCAATGTTTACTTTCTGTTCCAGCTGAGAAATGATGTCTTTGGCGTCCTTTCTTCCCAGAACATCTGTTTCCTGTTTTCTTTCCATATAGCCCATGGACAGTTTCATAAAGAAACGGTCAAGCTGCGCTTCCGGCAGCGGGAACGTTCCGTAGGATTCCAGAGGATTCTGCGTACCCATGACGAAGAAAGGTTCATCCAGACCGTATGTCGTTCCATCTACGGTGACCTGTTTTTCTTCCATGGCTTCCAATAAAGCGGACTGCGTCCTTGGGGTCGCCCGGTTGATCTCATCGGCCAGAAGGACGTTACAGAATACAGGACCCCTGCGGAAAACGAATTCTCCTTCTTTCTGGTTGTAGAAACTGATGCCAGTCAGATCGGAAGGAAGCAGGTCGGGTGTAAACTGGATACGTTTAAAATCCCCGCCGATCGTTCTGGCAAAGGCTCTTAACAGCATCGTCTTTCCCGTTCCCGGCAGATCTTCCAGCAGGACGTGGCCCTTGGCCAGAAAACAGGTAATGACCTGTCTGATTACCTCATCTTTTCCGATGATGACTTTTCCGACGTTGGCGGTAACAGTTTCCGTATATTCTTTTACTGATCGCATGATAAACTCCTTTGGATTACTACTACTATTATGACCCAAATCGCCGATAAAAAAAAACCGTACGGAAACACCGGACGGAAATATGTGCCGTTAAAACGGCTACTGTCGCTTTTTTTGTATCTTTTTGCGTTTAAACTGATTTCAACATGCGAGGTTTATGATATGGAAGATAAAGGAATATATATTACGATCAATCATCTGAATCTGTTCGACAGCGTCTCTTTTCTCAAGCCCGGAGACCGTCTGATCCTGAAGAAAGACAGAAACAACGTCTACGACGATGAAGCCATCATTGCGTACAAGGATCAGATGAAGTGCGGCTATGTAGCCAATTCCGTCCATTCGGTCGTCAGGGGAACCTTCTCTGCAGGCAGAGTATATGACCAAATAAAAGATGATGCGGAATGCATCATCAGATTCATGAATCAGGAAATGCTGATCGCAAAGATCGTCGGATAGACTACGCGGTTTTTTTCCTGAGAACATCGAAAAGCAGATAGCCGATCAGATAGATCCCGAAGAACACGAAGAAGCCAAGGATCCCGGAAGCGATATCGTAGAAATCCATTTCTCCCGTTCCGGAAAAAGCCTGTCCGAGTTCAATGGCGAAACTGACGACGATCACGACCGTAAATACGTAAAAGAACGTGATCATCAGTTCCGCATGATGCCTGATCAGCCACTTGACGATCGGCTGTATCGCCATCAGCATGCAGAAGCCGAAAAAGCCGATGATCAGAAAATGCAGCTGCTTATCGGTCAGATCAAAACCGTGATTGTCATTTATGGAGAGAACTCTCGAGTGAAGTTTCGTGATCAGTTGAATAAACAAATAAATCAGTCTAGTCATAGTTTAACCTCCGTTTCCGGTAATTATATTACCTTTTCCCGTTAAAAACAACAAACAAAGAAAGCGTATGGAAACTGACCGGATTCCTGTTGTAATATAAAACAAGAAGAAATATGCCGCTGGAAATCAGTAGAAACGATATCAGAAACATAACTGCCGATGCGATCGTCTGTCCGACCGACAGCTTTTTGTCCGGCTCGGGAGGCGTAGACAGGATCATCCACGGACTCGCAGGAACAAAACTGGATGAAGCCTGTGCCGATATCGGCCGTATTTCTCCAGGAGAAGCCGTTTTAACCGGTCCTTACGACCTGAAAGGCTATCGGTATATCATCCATACCTGCGGTCCGGAATACACGGATGGCGAACACAATGAGGTCCCGCTGCTGGCATCCTGCTACAGGGAATGCCTGAATATCGCCAAAGAAAAACAGCTGGAATCGATCGTTTTCCCTCTGATCGCATCCGGTTCTTTCTCCTTTCCGAAAGGCCAGGCGCTAAAGACTGCAACCGATACGATCACCGCTTTCCTTCAGAACAACGAGATGAACGTCTCTCTTCTGGTCTACGACAGAGAATCTTTCGACACTGCCGGAAAACTTTTTACCGATGTTGGAAACTACCTGGATAGAAAATTCAATCCGCCTCTTCTTCAGTCTTCCTGTCGGCCGGGAAGAAAGAAAAAGAAAACAGCTGCCCTGGGCGGAATGATACAGGAAATGTCGGAGAGTGTATCCTATCCGGAGGAAGAGGCAGAACTCAGCTTTGACGGGATTGCTCCGATGGCCGCTTAGGATAAGAAAGAAAATCTGTTTGAACCGGATGAATCCTTTTCGGAATGTCTGATCAGAATGATCGACGAGAGAGGACTTCTGGATCCGTAAGTCTACAAGAAAGCCAACATCGACCGGAAACACTTCAACCACATGAAAAACACCAAAGACTACCGTCCGAAGAAAAAGACGGCCGTAGCTCTGGCGATCGGCATGAAACTGAACCTCAAAGACACGAATACACTCCTGGAAAGAGCCGGCTATGTTCTGACCAGCGCCAGCAGGTTCGATCTGATCATCAGATACTGTATCGAACACGGGATCTACAACATTTTCGATGTCAACGAACTTCTGTTTGCGCACGATCAGGAAACACTGGGCTGTTAAATGTCGTCTGACAGACGACCATTCATCTTCTAATAGATCTTATGATGTGACTGTAGAAATACAGTCACATTTTAAGGAGGTAGAACCATGAACAAGAATCTGACAGAACTGGTATTTATTTTAGACAGAAGCGGATCGATGTCCGGTCTGGAAAGCGATACGATCGGAGGTTTCAATTCCTTCATCGAGAAACAGAAAGAAGTGGACGGAGACTGTCTGGTTTCCACTGTCCTGTTCAATCAGGCTTCCAAGGTCATCTATGACAGAGTCTCTCTAAAGGAAATCAGAAAGATGACCAGGGACGATTATCTTCCTTCCGGCACGACGGCACTGATCGACGCGATGGGAGATGCCATTCATCACATCAGAAACGTCCACAAGTACATCAGAGAAGAAGACGTACCGGAAAAGACGATCTTCGTGATCATCACCGACGGACTGGAGAACGCATCCACCAGGTATTCTTCCGATGATGTCAAGAAAATGGTATCGCAGCAGAAAGAGAAAGGATGGGAATTCCTGTTCCTGGGAGCGAACATCGATGCGGTAGAAACAGCCAGGCACTACGGGATCGAAGAGGATAGGGCGGTAAGATTCCACAGCGATCACTTGGGAACGAAGAAGAACTATGAAGTCCTGTCCGAGGTGGTGGAATGCTGCAGAATAAATCACGAGATCCAGGGAGACTGGGCTGCGGAGATCGAAGAAGACTACGAAAGCAGAAAGAAATAGAAACGACACAAAAGACCGGATATCCGGTCTTTTCTTAAGAAACGGCAGATATCCGTAATCTGTTATAATGAAATCTGATAGGAGTCATTCACATGTCAGAAATCAATCATACAAAAACAATCAAGAACGCAAGCCTGTCGGACCGTTTCAAATACTGGCTGGACAAGAAGATGGCAAAAGGTACCATGAGCATCATTGTCCTGCTCACGCTTGCCGTTCTCTCGGTCATCGTCTTCGTCTCCGTTCTGGCTATCCTGTTCAAGCTCAGAGACAGCATCTTTCCTGCTTTCTGGGATTCCCTGGCCAATACCATCAACACGGAAATGCCTTCCAGCGAGGACGGAGGGATAGGCTACATCGTCCTGAACACGCTCACTGCGCTGGCCGGTCTGCTGTTTACCAGTATCCTGATCGGTGTCGTAAGCAGCGGCATCGAAGAGAAACTGAATGATCTGAGAAAAGGAAATTCCCTGGTCCTGGAAAACAGGCATACCGTTATTCTCGGCTACAACATCGGCGAACACGGCCTGCTGAAACAGCTGATCCTGGCGACCGAAAAAGATAAAAGATGCATCGTCATCTGTACGGATATCGAGAAACCTGATCTGGAACAGGATCTTCAGAACAACGTCGAGATCCCGGACAACATTGAAGTCATCTGCAGGAACGGCGATATCACCAATACCAACGACCTGCGCTGCTGCTCGATCGAGAAAGCCGACGTGATCGTCATCAATGCCCTGGACGACAACAGAAGGATCAAGACCATTCTTGCGGTACTGTGCATCAAGAAAGAATATCCGGAATTCAGGGGACGTATTGTCGCCTGCGTGACCGACGAGAAGCACATGTTACCGCAGAACAAGATCGACAAGAAAAACATCATCATGTTGAAGACGGACGACATCATGGCCAGGATCATTGCGCATACCTCGACAGAACCGGGCCTGTCCATCGCCTTCAAGGAACTGCTCAATTTCGAAGAGAACGAATTCTATTTCGAGAAAGACTACAGACTGATCGGCAAGACCGTCATGGATATTACGAAGTGCCTGAACAAGGCTTCGATCGTCGGCATCAGAAGAGATGAAAAAACGATCCTGAATCCCGATAAAAACATGACTGTCGAAATCGGCGACGATCTCGTCTTCTTTGAAGAAAACAAGGGATCCTTCGTCATTACCGAGGACAACGAAAAGAACGTCAGCGACCGTGAACTGCCGAAGATCAGAACAGAAGCGAAAGGCACTGTCCTGATCATCGGATCCAACGTCATGCTGGGAACGATACTGAAGGAACTGCCGAATGAAGTCGATAAGATCACCGTCGTATCGCAGGACGAAGAAACAGTCAACAGACTGATCAGAAAGAATAAAGTCAAGAATATCGAACTGTACGAAGGAGATTACGAAGAAGATCTGAAAGAACTCGCTGCCGCAGCCGATCATATCGTCATCCTGATCGACAGAAACATCGAAAAAGAAGATGCCGACATCAACAACATCCTGCTTCTTCTGAAACTGATGAACTACAAGGAACTCTACGGCTACGGCTACAACATCACCGTAGAACTGAACATGGAAAACTCCTACAACGTTTCACTCAAAAACAACAAGATCGACTATATCGTCGGTTCCAATATCGCTTCCCTGCTGCTGGCCCAGATCTCCGAGAATCCGAATTTGGAAGAGATCCTCAATGAACTGCTGTCCAAGAAAGGAAACGAACTGTATTCCAAGTCCATCCATTTATTCAACCTGAAAACGGAACACGACTATTCCTACAACGGACTGAAGCAGATCGTTCTTTCCTACGGATATACGCTTCTTGGCTACAGCAATCGAGGAGCGATCATCCTGAATCCTGATTCTGAGGAAAGAGTTCTGTTTGATGAAAACGACAGACTGTTTGTACTGGGGGAAAACTAAACATATGGAAAAAGAAAAGAAAAACATTATCGATCTGATCAGAGACTGGCTTTATGAATCTGACAGCAGAAAAGAAAATGATCCTGAGGAAATGGCCAGGGACTTCCAGAACGGTGAATATCCCGTAGACTATCTGCTGATCGTCGCCCGTCCCAAGACCTTCATGGATGCTGAAAAACTGTCCGGTCACATCAGAAGCGGCAGAGCAGTCATCATCCGTACGGAAGAAATGAAGATGCCTGACAAACAGAGGCTGCTTGATTTCCTCTCCGGTGTTGCCATGGCAAAAGACGGAACGATAGCCAGACTCTATCAGGATGTCTTCATCTGTACCCCTAAGAATGTAGGGATCATCGAAGAGTAGAAGATATACTACAGGTATACTTCCATTTTCATTGAATTGTGTTATAGTATTGCCGTAAAGGAGGACACACATGCTGAAACAGATGTTAAACATGAACAAGTGGTTCTATTCACAGCACGAGGAACAGATCGCTATCGACCCTATGTATGATGATAGTGTTTTTGATGATGTTTCTGCTTCAGTGTGTTTGCGTTTTACAGTATAAGACGATCCTGATCATTCCGGAAAATAATAACCGCTTGCTGTTGCAGAAAGACAATGACAAGCGGTTTTTGTTTGAAAGGAGATGGTTACGTTGCAGGTAACGGTTAGAATCAATCTGATCGAAACGGGAAACAATATCTCCCGTCTCAGAAAGGAAAGAGGTCTTTCCATCAGACAGATCCAGGAAGCGATGGGTTTCAATACTCCTCAAGCCATCTTCAAGTGGCAGAGAGGTGAAACACTGCCCACGATCGATAACTTTCTGGTTCTTTCTGAACTGTTCAATACGACGATCGATGAGATCGTTGTCAAAGAAAAATGAGAGCCTAGGCTCTCAAGGATTCGGGTTCTTCTAATGGCAGGATATATGATTCTGATTCATATGATGACCGTTCAAGCCGGCCACCCGAAGCCATCCGGTGTTGTTCGTATAGAAGCAGTACGTCGCGTTGTGACCGCGAAAGAAACGGGGCAGTACCGTTACAATACCCCAGTACAGAAGCTTAGTTTAAAGGTAAAACAGACGGCTGATAATCGTCAGTTGACTGGTTCAAGTCCATCAGCTTCTACCATGATGCCATCGACTAAAGGTCAGGTCACAGGATTTTCAATCCTGCAATCCGGGTTCAAGTCCCGGTGGCATTACCACATACCAGATGGAAGGTCGGTATCTGCCGCGGCTTCATAAGCCGTATAAACAGGGTTCAACTCCCTGATCTGGAACCAATGGTCTATTCGTCTAACGGTAAGATAGGTGACTGTCTATCACCGGATACGGGTTCAATTCCCGTATAGACCGCCATCCTTCAGTGTGTAGCTTAGTTTGGCAAAGCGCGTGGCCTGGGACCATGAGACCACAGGTTCAAAT
>JAFZQL010000200.1 GCA_017620435.1 Erysipelotrichaceae bacterium | reverse complement strand
GGAGCCGCATTGCTTGCCACATATTTTACAAGAGCAGAGAACAATACTCCTATCGCTGCACTTTATGCCGCAGCTACTCCGTTTACTGATGTTGCAACATCTCTTGACTATCAGGTGTACTGTGATGCAAACCCGACAGCTCAGGTCGTTAACAGCATGCTGGAATACGGATATGCGAGATCCAACAGCAATTCCGATATCAGGGACCTGTTCCAGAATGCGGTATTAAGTTCCATGTATGAAACGACAACAGATGGAATCAGACAGATCCTGACAACTGCGCAGGAACAGGCAAACAGTATTCTTCACTGAATACAGGATAATTCAAAAACAAGCTGAAAAGACGGTCAATAGATCGTCTTTTCTTCTGGAACAGCAATGACCGTTTCTGTATGGAAAGCCGATCTCTTACAGGGAGGCGATAGAGAAATCATCTGATCTCATCTGTGATATGATAAAGCTGTAAATAGAAAGAAGACGAGTCATGATCTATCGTTTAAAACCTGAATTCAGAGAAAAGATCTGGGGCGGTCACAGGTTCAGAGATCTCTACCACATGGACTGCGGCGATGGTTTGGTGGGAGAAGGCTGGCTGGTTGCCTGTCTGCCGGGAAAAGAAGATTCCGAAGTGGAAGGGACCGGGATGCGTCTGTCTCAGCTTTATGACGAACACAATGAACTCTTCGGTTTCCACGGCACGGATGTCGTACCGATCAAGTTCCTTTTAGGCGACTGCAACGAGAACACTTCCGTACAGCTGCATCCGAACAACGAATATGCCAGGAAATATGAAAACTCCTTAGGCAAGTCGGAATGTGTCTTCTTCCTGGAAGTGGAGCCGGATTCCATTGCGATGTACGGCCACAACGCCGAAAACAAGGAACAGCTCAGAGAAATGATCGACGAAGGCAGATGGGATGAACTGCTGAGAGTCTATCCGCATCCGAAGAAGAACGACTTTGCCTATGTACCTGCCGGAAGAGTCCATACCACCTGCAAGGGCGTCGTACTGCTGGAACTCAGCGGGAACGCGGACAAGACATACAGACTCTACGATTTCGATCGGGTAGGACCGGACGGCAAGAAGAGACAGCTGGATATCGACAAGGCCATGGATGTCATTCTTTGTCCGGACAAGGAAGATCCGTTCATCGAACCAACGATAGAAGATCTGGGCGATCTGAAACTGTATACCTACATCGATAAACCGGGAGAATTCTCCGCATTCAGACTTCTGTGCGATGGAGAAGGAGAATTCGGACTGGAAGAATTCAGCTTCTGGTTCATCTCGGAAGGAGAAGGAATCATTGATGGAAAAGCGGTCAGGAAAGGCGAGACCTGGTTCGTACCTTGTAAGCAGGGGAAACTGAAGATAGAAGGAAAACTGGAAACCGTGATCGGTTCCTACAAGAGTTAAGGAGAACACTATGACAGAAAGAGAACTTGCGGCATTATTCGATCATACGTATCTGAAGGCGGATGGAACTACGGCTGATTTCGACAGGATCATTGAAGAAGCGATAGAAATAAGACCGGCAACGGTCGCAGTCAATCAGGTTCCGGCGATCTACTTCAAAGAGAAACTGAAAGCCTACGGGATCAAGGTGTGTTCCGGAGCGGGTTTCCCTTTGGGATGCAACAGCATCGATGTTAAGGTTTATGAAGCATTGGACAACATCAAGAACGGCGTCGACGAGATCGACTACGTATGCAATATTTCAAAGGTCAAGGATCACGACTGGGAATATCTGGATGAAGAAATGAGAAGAATGACGGAAGTCATCCACGGCAACAACAGACTGTGCAAGGTCATTCTGGAAACCTGCTATCTTACCGATGAAGAGATCATTGAGATGTGCAGACTGGCGGTGAAGCATAAGGTGGAATTCGTCAAGACATCGACAGGCATGGTGAAAGGCGGCGGTGCAACGGTACATGCGGTGGAAGTCATGAAGAAGGCCGTAGGCGATGCAGTAGGCGTCAAGGCGGCCGGAGGGATCCGGACCTGGAAAGACTGCAAGGCGATGCTGGAAGCAGGAGCCACAAGGATCGGCTGTTCCGCATCGTTACAGATACTGGAAGAATTCAGAAAGGAAGAGGGACTGGAATAATGAATACAGATATCATCAGGAACGATTATCAGCTGATGACGGACGCCTATGTAACGACGGATCCGAAGATGCTGGAATCCTATCAGGAGGCTGCTAGAGTCACGGAAGAAGCAATCAAGGCAGGAAAAAAGGTACTGCTTTGCGGCAATGGAGGAAGCGCTTCAACGGCTTCCCATATCACCAACGACTTCATCTCCCATATGATCAACTGGGAAAGAGACGGCTATCCGGCTGTCGCGCTTACGGATCCTTCCGTACTGACGGCGATTTCCAACGACTATGGCTATGAGAAAGTCTTTGAAAGACAGGTCAATGCCCTGGGCAAGGAAGGGGATGTCCTGTGGGCGTTCTCGACCAGCGGCAATTCCAGGAACATCATCCTGGCAGTAGAAGAAGCCAAGAGAAAAGGTCTGAAGACTGTCATCTTTACCGGCAAGGGCGGAGGAAAGCTGAAAGACATGTGCGATGTCTGGTGTCCGGTCAATACCGAAGATCTGATCGCTGCCGAGGGAATGCATCTGTATATCATCCATTCCATTGCGAAGGTGGTGGAGGCTGATCTGGCATGATGGAACATAATCTGCTGCTGGATGCCTGGAAACAAGGCAAGGCTATCGGAGCCTTCAACGCAAATACCTACGACGACATGGAGGCGATCGTACAGGCTGCCGCTGAACTGAACAGACCGGTCATCCTGATGGCTTCCATGAGCTGCTGCAGGTTCATGGGCATCGATTCTTTTGTCACATTTGCGAAACATCTGGAAAAGAAATACAGTACCAAAGTCATTACCCATCTGGATCACTGCATCGATCCGGATCTGCTGTATCAGTGCGTGGATGCCGGTTTCGACTACGTCATGTTTGACGGATCGAACAGATCTTTTGAAGAAAACTGCGAGATGACTGCGAAGATCGTCAGGGATTGCCATGAAAAAGGCGTATTCGTCGAAGGAGAACTAGGCGTCATTTCCGGCACGGAAGGACCTTTGAAATCCGATACAGGTGTTTTTACCGATCCCGATCAGATGAAGGAATTCATCGCCAGAACGAATCTGGATACTTTGGCCGTATCCATCGGCAATCAGCACGGCTTCTACAAGGGAGAACCGAAACTGAACTTCGAACTCCTGGAAGTGCTTGCGAAAGAGAGTTCCGTTCCTCTGGTCCTGCACGGCGGTACGGGTATCCCTGTACAGGATATCGCCAGAGCCGTCAGCATGGGCATCTGTAAAGTCAATGTCGGAACGGATATCCGGGCGACTTATCTGCGTACTGTTTCCGAGTATGGCAAGAACTGGGACGGAAAGAACGATATCCGCGCCTATATCACCTGTTTAAGAGATGAGATCAAGAAGGTAGCCAAATACTACATGGTCTCTTATTCATAAAATGAGTCTTATCATTCTGATCAGCGGAGCTCCCGGAACAGGGAAAAGCACCATTGCCGGAAAGGTGATGGAACGCTATCCGGAACTGGAACTGCTGTCATACGACACGCTAAAGGAAGTATTCTGGGAACGCTACGGTTTCGATAATAAAGAAGAGAAAGAAGAGATCAGCAGGAGGTCTCTGGCTTTCTTTTACGAAGAACTGGAAAGAATGATGAAAGAAGAAAAAAACATCATCAGCGAATATCCGTTCTATCAAAGACACAGGGAAAAACTGAAGACTCTGGTTGAACAGTATAACTACCGCTGTATCTCGATCCTGCTGTACGGGGACAGACATGTCATCTATGAACGAGAAAAACAACGCAACCGCAACTACAACAGACATCCGGCACATGTACTGAACCGTTATCACCAGGAAGACTTCAAAGAAGGAACGGCTGTCGAACCGATCGTCTATTCCGAAGAAGAATTCTGGAAAATGATTGAACACAAGGATTATTCGCTGAATATCGGGAAACAGATCGATATCGATGTCACGGACTATGACAGGATCGATCTGAACGATCTGTTTGAATGTATCGAGGAAATGAAGGAGAATACGCATGAGTAAGCTGATCGAAATGACAGAGAAGTATCCGCAGACTGAACTGTGGACGGATTCCTTCCACGTGGAAGATCATGAATACGGATTGACGCAGGGGTCAAAAGGCGTCACCACTTCTCCGACCTGGGTCTCCAAGATGATGACCAACGAAGCTTTGGAAGAAAACGCGCAGATCATCCGCAGGCTGCATGAAGAAGATCCGGACCTCAACGAGATTGAACTGGCCTGGAGATGGACCCTGGAAAGAGGCAAGGAAAGAAGCAGGGTCATGCTTCCGCTGTTTGAAAAAGGAGCGCCGAAACAGGGCAGATTCTCCATTCAGACTTCGATCTACGAATACAACAGTTATCCGAAGATGCTGCAGATGACCAGGGAAGTCGATGCCTGCGGCATAAACATGCAGGTGAAGATCCCGTGCACGGAAGGAGGGATCAAGGCCATTGAGGAAGCGACCTATGAAGGCATCAGCTGCATGGGAACGCAGTGCTTTTCCGTAGACCAGGCGCTTGCGGCTGCGCAAGCCGTAGAACGGGCTTTTGCCAGAAGAGAAAAGGAAGGCCTCTCCAACGCAGGGATCAATCCGATGATCGCCCTGCTGCCGGGCATGCAGGATGAAACGCTGAAATCCCATTGCGACCGTCTGAAGCTTGTCGTCCATCCGGATGCCTTGAACTGGGGCGGCATTGCCGTAGCCAAGAAGACCATAAACATCCTGAAAGATAGAAACTACCGCATCCGTCCTTTGATTGCCTACTACAGGTCCTATCTGCACTGGTCGCAGTTCATCGGAGCGGATTGTGCCCAAAGCATTCCTGTGAAGTGGCAGAGAAGGATAGAAAACTGCGATATCGAGATACGGGATTATTTCAATGATCCAATAGAAGAATGGAAGATCGATGAGCTGATGAAACTTCCATTATTCCATCAGGTCTATGAAGAAGGTTCTCTGAAAGCGGAAGACTTTGTGAAGCTCGAACCTGTCGTCAATACCTTCCGTTACTTCACGAGCGAATACCAGAAAGCCGTAAACATGATCCGGGACATCTGTCTGCCGGAATTTAAATAAGATCAAGAAATCCGTTCCTGGAACGGATTTTTCTATGTGTCCCTTTTTTTGGAACACCTCTTTCTTTAATTAAGATATAATAGGGTTATGACTTTTTTAGTGTTTCAGAAAGCTCTGCAGGAACGGAACATAGAACTGACAGACCGGATGTGTAAACAGCTGGAGATCTATGCCCGTTATCTGAAAGAATACAACGAAAAGGTGAATCTGACGGCCATTACCGATTATGAAGAGGTCCTGGACAAGCACTTCTACGATTCCCTGCTTCTTTATGACCGGAAGCTGGAAGGAACGTTTGTGGATGTCGGAACAGGAGCCGGATTCCCGGGGGTGGTGCTGAAAATTGTCATCCCTGATCTAAAGGTGATCCTGCTGGAGCCGATCGGGAAACGCTGCGTCTTCCTGAATTCCCTGATTGAAAAACTGGATCTGAAAGACATCGAAGTCGTTCAGGAGAGGGGAGAGGATCATTCCCTGAATCACCGCGAAGCATACGACTATGTGACAGCCAGGGCAGTCAGCAATCTTAACAGCCTGATAGAGGTCTGTGGGGCCATGGTTAAGAAGGAAGGATATTTTATCTGTCTGAGGGGGAAAGACGGCCTGGAAGAGCTGAAAACAGCCTCTAAGGCCATCGAGAAGATGGGTTTCTTCATCGAAAGCACAAAAGAAGAAAAACTGATGAATGGAGATGCCAGAGTCATCAGTTATCTGAAAAAAGTCAAAGAAACCCCATTAAAATATCCTAGGAAATATAATATAATAAAGAAGAATCCACTATGAAAAAAGAAATCGTTAGAATCAAGTTAGATAAGATCATTCCAAACAAGAATCAGCCCCGTCTGGATTTTTATGACGAGTCCATCAAGGGATTGGCTGAATCGATCAAAAGAAACGGCCTGCTGCAGCCGGTTACGGTCAGAAAGAACGGCGACAAGTTCGAACTGATTGCCGGTGAGAGAAGATACCGCGCTTCTTTACTGAACGGTTCAAAAGACATTGAAGCCATCATCATGGAGAGTTCTGATGAACAGTCGGCCAAGCTGGCACTGATCGAGAACCTGCAGAGAGAGGATCTCAATGCGATCGAACAGGCCATGGCGATGAAGCGGATCATGGAGTCGGAGGATCTGACCCAGAATGAGCTGGCGGAAAGACTGGGATACAAGCAGTCTACCGTCGCCAACAAGCTGAGGCTTCTGAAACTCCCTGACTACATCAAGAAGGCCATCTCTACGGGAACGATTACCGAGAGACATGCCAGAGCGCTGCTGAACGTTCCGGAAGAGAAACTGGAAGAGGTCTATCTGACGATCGTGAACCGGAAATACAATGTTTCAAAGACAGAGGAATACATCAAGGAGCTGACGGAAGCCCATAAACGCAAGGGCGTTTCCAGCAATCTCAGGATCGGCGTCAATACGATCCGGGAAGCTTATGAACTGTGCAAGAGGTCCGGCATTGATTCCGATATGCAGGTCACGGAATACGAAGACAACGTGAAGATCGTGATCAGGATGAAGAAGTAGGAGGAGATTATGGCAAAGAAAATCGCTATCGCCAATCAGAAGGGCGGTGTCGGCAAGACTACTACAAGCATCAATCTGGCAGCCGGTCTGGCTTACTCGAGAAAAAGAGTCCTGCTGGTGGACTTCGATCCGCAGGGCAATGCCACACAGGGTGTAGGACATAGAGTCGGATTAAGAGATCTGACGGTCTATGACGCCATCCTGAACGGTACAAACATCAGAGACTGCATCCGTTCCCTGAGCAAGCCTCCTCTGGATATCCTCCCTGCCAACATCAATCTGGCAGGTGCTGATCTGGAACTGGCCAAGATCGAGGAACACCGGGAAGAGCTTTTAAAGAACGTACTGGATGAAGTGGATGAGAAGTACGACTACATCATCATCGACTGTCCGCCTTCTCTGGGTCTTCTCAATACGAATGCCCTGACGGCTGCGGATTCCGTGCTGATCCCGGTACAGAGCGAATACTACGCTCTGGAAGGTATCACCCAGCTGCTGCAGACGATCCGTCTGGTACAGAAACTGTTTAATCCGAATCTGAAGATCGAAGGTGTCCTGCTGACCATGTATGATGCGAGAACCAATCTCTCGGCAGAAGTGGGTCAGGAGATCAGGAAGCACTTTAAAGAAAAAGCATACAAGATCTATATACCTAGAAACGTCAAGCTTTCCGAAGCACCGAGTGCAGGTCTGTCGATCTATGACTATGCCTTGAATTCGGAAGGAGCCAAGGCTTATGTCGCCTTGACCAGGGAGCTGATCGCCAGCAACAAGGCGGAGGCGGAAAATGGCTAAGGAAAAGAAACTGAAAAGAGGTCTGGATGAGATTTTTGGATCGGATATCGATTCCTTTCTGGATGATATTTCCAACAACAGCACCGAATATAAAGGCACTTCCAAATCGGAGCTGAACATTTCGGAAATCAGACCGAATCCTTATCAGCCAAGAAAAGAATTCGACGAGGCCGGTCTGAATGAACTGGCGGATTCGATCCGGATGAACGGTGTGTTCCAGCCGATCCTGGTGAGACAGTCTTTAAGCGGCTATGAACTGGTAGCGGGCGAGAGAAGACTGAGAGCTTCCAAGCTGGCAGGCAAGAAGACCATTCCGGCCATCATCGTGGATTTCAACGATCAGCAGATGATGGAGATCTCCCTGCTGGAAAATATCCAGAGAAAGGATCTGACGCCAATCGAAGAGGCAAGCGCCTACGACCAGCTGATCAGGAAGCTGAACTACACCCAGGATGAACTGGCGAAGAGGATAGGCAAGTCCAGGACCAATGTCACAAATATGCTCAGGCTCCTGAATCTTCCGGATGAGATCAAGAAGATGGTCAATGAAGGCAAACTCAGCTACGGTCACGCCAGGACACTGCTTTCGCTGGAAAGCGAAGAGAAAATGATCGCTCTGGCTGAAAAGACGATCAAGGAAGGATTGAGCGTCAGACAGCTGGAAGATCTGTGCAAGAAGAAGGATACGAAGAAACCGGCAAAGGATAAGCCGGAAGAAACGGATCCGTTCATGGAAGATGTGAGAAACCGTCTGCAGAGAAAGTACGGGACGAAGGTGGAAATCAAAAACAAATGTATCTCGATAAGATATAATGATATTGACGATCTGAATCGGATACTGGAAATAATGAATGTCATTGAAGACTAAGGAAGGAAATGTAATATGGCTGAAAATGAAGAAAAAATCGTATTAACACTGGGGGAAGAAGAGGTTAAGGAAGAAGTCAAGGAAGAAGAAGACAAGGATCTTGCCTCTCTGCCGGTATCGGATGTAGTTGCTTATTCCAAGCTGGATGATTCCGGTCTTTCGGAAGAAGAGAAACAGATGGTAGACGAGTTCTCCAAGAAGATCGATATTACCGAGACCAATTCCATTCTGCAGTACGGCGCCACCGCCCAGAGCAAGGTTGCGGATTTCTCCGATACGGCATTAAAGAATGTCAGGACCAAGGATATCGATACGATCGGCGATACGCTGATCGACCTGGTTGCGGAACTGAAGAATTTTGAGATTGACGAGAAGAACGACGGTTTCTTTACGAAACTGTTCAAAAAGGGCTCCAACAGTATTTCCAACGTCAAATCGAAATACGACAGCGCCAATGCGAATGTCGACAAGATCGTAAAGATCCTGGAAAACCATCAGATCACATTGATGAAAGACATCTCCCTGCTGGATCAGCTCTATGAAAAGAACCTGGTCAACTTCAAGGAACTGACGATGTACATCCTGGCCGGATACAAGAGACTGGAATACATCAAGGAACATGATCTGAAAGATGCTTTGAAGAAGGCGGAAGAGACAGGTCTGCCGGAAGATGCGCAGGCTGCCAACGACCTTTCCGAAGCGATCAACCGTTTCGAAAAGAAGCTCCATGACCTGGAACTGACCAGAATGGTTTCCATCCAGATGGCTCCGCAGATCAGACTCGTTCAGAACAACGATACGCTGATGACGGAAAAGATTCAGTCTACGCTGGTCAACACCATTCCTCTGTGGAAGTCACAGATGCTGATCGCACTGGGTATTGCCCATTCCAAGGAAGCCGTCAAGGCCCAGAACGAAGTCTCCGAGATGACCAACAAGATGCTGAAGCAGAATGCCGAAAATCTGAAGATGGCTACGATCGAAACAGCCAAGGAATCCGAGAGAGGTATCGTGGATATCGAGACGCTGACGGAAACCAACAAGAAGCTGATCGAAACGCTGGAAGAAGTAAAACGTATCCAGACCGAAGGCAGAGAGAAGAGAGCTCAGGCTCAGCAGGAACTGCGCCGTATTGAGGCTGAACTGCAGAAAGAGCTTACCGACGTCATCAACAAGTAGCGGTTCTGGTTTAAATCAGTTAAAATAGTATATGCCGGATGAAGGCGGACGAGTCCGCAGGCATCCGGTTTTTTTATTATTGAAAAATAAAAATGATATACAATATTAGTATAGGTATGGAGGTTTCATACATGGATAATGAACTGGAATACGGGACAGATGTCTGTTCTCTGTGCGGGGAAAGACTGACCGAATTCGGAAACAAGAAGTTGAAAGACGGGATCCTGTGCCGCAACTGTGTCAAGCTGGCATCATCCTGGCTGACGGACAAGGACTATGAAGGCAGAACCGTTGAGGATATCAGGAAGCATCTGGATTACCGTAAGGCGAATCTGGAGAAACTGAATGATTTTATTACGGATAAGAAAGTGGAAGGCAAGTATTCGCTTTATATCGATGAACATGCTTCGCAGTTTGTCTTTTCCAAGAGAAAGGATCTGAAGAAGGAGAATGCGGATGTGATCCCGTTCTCTGCGATCAAAGAGATCAGCGTGATGGAGGCGGACTATCTGGATGAAGACAGTGCCGATCTTTATTTCGAGATGCTTCTGGATCACGAGGAGATCCCGACGATCCGTTTCAGAGTAAACGAGTTCCCGGGCATTGACAGACAGAGTGAAGAATTCAAGAAAACAGATGAACTGGCCATGGCGTATCTGGATACCCTGGCAGAGGAAGAGAATATCAGCGTCGAAGAAGTGATCGACGAACAGGAGGTGCAAGATGAGTGAAAAACCTAAAAGCAGAAAGAGAAATGCGGTAGAAGGCAATGTAGTCGAGATCAGGAAACAGGAACAGGGACTGGGACTTGACAGAGTCGGAGAAGGCATGAGCTTTGTATCGAAGATGTTCAGTTTCTTTAAAAGACACAGAAACGGCAGAGGAAGGTAAGAAAGATGAGAAAAAGAAAAAGATTCAGTTTCATTAAACTGCTGCTGTTTCTGGTAATCGCTTTTGCGATATTCTATTTCGTCGCTTCCATGTTCTACCAGCCGGAGACTCCGTCTTCCAGTACGACGCCGTCTTCTACGGTAGACAACAATACAAACAGCAATGACGACAAGGACAGCTATACAGGCTACTATAACGCCAGCGGTTCCAGCTACTACAACAACTGGCAGCTTAGCAGCAATGTGGGCAAGCTGAACAGTTCCGTAGCAAACGGAGTCAGAAGCAAGAGAACGACGATTCTCGGCAACAACAAGGATACGATCACGATCATGGTGTTCATGTGCGGTTCCGACCTGGAATCTCAGGCTGCCATGGGTGTATCGGATCTTTCGGAAATGAATGCGGCGACCATCAGCGACAATATAAATCTGATCGTTTATACCGGCGGTACGACCAAGTGGCATGCGGACGGTATCTCGACCCGATACAATCAGATCTATCAGGTCAAGGGCGGAGGCAACGGCATCCTGAGGCTGGTAGAGAATGCCGGTTCCGGATCGATGGTCGATCCGGCTACACTGACGAGTTTTATTGAATGGTGTGCCGACAACTTTGAAGCGAACCGTTATGAGCTGATCCTTTGGGATCACGGCGGGGGATCGGTCAGCGGCTACGGCTATGACCTGAAATATCCGAACAACGGTTCCATGGATCTGGCGAAGATCGACCAGGCTCTGACGGAAGCGGATGTTACGTTCGATTTCATCGGCTTTGATGCCTGTCTGATGGCAAATACCGAAACAGCGCTGATGCTGGCGGAGCATGCCGACTATCTGATCGCATCCGAAGAATCGGAACCGGGCATCGGCTGGTACTATACCGACTGGCTGAATGCCTTATCAAGAAATACTTCCATGTCAACTTTGGAGATCGGCAAGACGATCGCCGACAGCTTTGTCAAGACCTGCGGAAACAAGACCCCTAGTCAGAGCGCTACCCTGTCGGTAGTAGACCTGGCAGAAGTACAGGATATCCTGCCTGCCAAGCTGTCTGCTTTCTCCAAATCCACAACCAATCTGATCAACAACAGCGGCTACAGACAGGTCGCTTCAGCAAGAAGCGGAGCGAGAGAATTCGCTGCCCAGAACTATGTCGACCTGGTCGACCTGGCTGACCTGGCAGGGAATGTCGGTACGGATGAAGCCAAGGATCTGGCAGACGCTCTGCTGAGCTGCGTCAAATACAACAATACTTCCAGGAACATGTCGGGATCCTACGGATTATCCATCTACTTCCCTTACCGTTCCAGCAAGTATGTGAGCACCGTTCTGAATACCTACAACAAGATCGACATGAATGCCGATTATGCCAACTGTGTCAGAAGCTTTGCTTCCTATCAGACGGCAGGTCAGGTATCTTCCGGCGGTCAGCACAGCCCTTATCAGTCGATCGGCGGATACAGTTCAGGCGACTATTATTCTTCACAGGATTCTTCGGATCTGATCTATAATGTTCTGGATCTGTTCCTGGGCGGTTCCTACGCGTCCGATGACAGTTATTCTTCCTACTACGGGGATGCTTTGGATCTGCTGTTTGGCAGAAACATCGACCGCGGCATGACGGATTATATCGCAGAGAATCACTTCTCTACGGATCTTAACTGGAAGGACGGCAAGATCGCCATCAGCAAGGATCAGTGGGAACTGATAGAAGATCTGAAACTGAATGTTCTGGTAGACGACGGCAACGGCTATATCGATCTGGGTAAAGACAGTATCTTCGATATCGATAAAGACGGCAATCTTCTGAAGAATGAAGACAAGATGTGGCTTGCAGCATCTACAGACAAGGAAAACTGGCAGGTCATCCCTTACTACTATCTGTATCAGACGATTGACGGCGAGGAGGTCACCTTTACCGGAAGGATCCCTGTGCTGCTCAATGGCGAATACGCCAACCTGATCGTCGTCATCGACAACGACGGCGTTGCACAGGTGATCGGCGCTACCTACGACTACCGTGAAGGTTCAGGCGTCGTTGCGAAGAATCTGATCAAACTGGGCAAGGACGAGGATGCAGATAAGGAATCCGATACGATCGCCTTCATCTGCGACTACTACAGATATGACGGAAGCTTTGAGGATACCCACATCTTGGGTGAGGCTGTTACGGTAACGGATCAGCTTTATCTGGGCGATGTCGATATTTCCGGCTACGACCTGGTTTCCAGCTATGAGCTGAAAGACATCTATCAGCAGTCCTACTGGACAGCTCCGATGGAATAGAAACATCTGTATCATGAATAAAAACACATGTCTTGAAAGACATGTGTTTTTCTTTGTCTTAAAGTAGGGCGAAAAGTCCGGCTTGGTTATACAATAGAAGTAGAAGATCTGTAGATCAGAGGTAAATAATGGAAAAGTCATATGAAATAAAAGAGGTCGTGATCGGCGACCACGATCTTACGCTGGAAGAGTTTATTGCGGTTGCCAGATATCATGCGGAAACAAAGATCGCTGCGCAGGCAGTCGACAGGATGCGTCAAAGCAGACAACTGGTAGAACAGATCGCCGAACGTAACGATGTCGCCTATGGGATTACTACGGGTTTCGGGGAACTGTCTAAAGTATCGGTAGACAAACAGATGTCGGATAAACTGTCCACGAATCTGGTCCTTTCTCATTCCGTAGCGACAGGTGAAAGCTACAGCGAGGAACAGGTCAGAGGGATGATGCTTCTGTTGTGCAACTCTCTTTCCAAGGGATACAGCGGCTGTCGAGTGAAGCTGGTTGAGATACTGATCGACATGCTCAACAGGGACGTGATACCTGTGGTTCCGCAGAAAGGTTCTCTGGGCGCTTCCGGAGATCTGGCTCCGTTGAGCCATATTGCCTTGCTTCTGTTGGGAAAAGGAAAAGCTTCCTACCATGGTGAGATTCTGGAAGGCAAAGAAGCGATGCAGGCTGCCGGCATCGAGACGGTCGATACTCTGGTAAATAAAGAAGGTCTGGCCCTGACAAACGGCACGCATGCGATGACTTCGCTGGCTGCCTTGAATGTCTATGACGCGGAAGAGCTGATCTCTCTGGCGGATCTGATTGCTTCGATCTCTTTTACTGCACTGACTGGACAGAAGGCCGCCTTTGATCAGAGGATCCACCAGTTAAGAGGACAGAAAGGCCAGATCCATACGGCAGAGAATTTTTTAAGGCTGACGAAAGACAGTGAAATCTGCGATGCGTCTCAGGGTCTGAGAGTGCAGGATGCCTATACGCTGCGCTGTATTCCGCAGGTGCACGGTGCCTGCCGGGATGCGATCGATTATGTCAGAGAAAAGGTCGATATTGAACTGAATGCGGTAACGGATAATCCGCTGCTGTTTACGGAAGACGGATCGGTGATTTCCGGAGGAAACTTCCATGGAGAACCGATGGCTCTGGCCATGGATTTTCTGGGGATCGCCTTAAGCGAGATCGCATCGATCTCAGAGAGAAGACTGGAAAGAATGGTGAATGCTTCGCTGTCCAACGGTCTGAATCCTTTCCTGTGTACAGATCCGGGCATCAACAGCGGTTTCATGATCGTTCAGTATTCCGCCGCATCCATGGCATCCGAGAATAAGGTGCTTGCCCATCCTGCCTGTGTCGACAATATTCCAAGCAGCGCCAGTCAGGAAGATTTCGTATCCATGGGAACGACAGCCGCCAGAAAGTGCAGTACGATCATCCAGAATGTCTTTTCCGTTCTGGGCTTTGAGCTGTTTACGGCCTGTCAGGCAGTTGATCTGAGAAAGAAGGACGAGAAGAACAACGGTCTTTCTCCTGCCCAGAATGCGGTTTATGAACGGGTCAGGGAAGAGATCGGTTTTATCGAAGAAGACAGAGAAATGAGAATAGAGATCGAGAAGATGGAAAGACTGATCAGGAACAGAGAAGTCCTGCAGATCGTCCGTCGCTTTGTTTCTGATTACAGATAGAAGGAGAAGGAAATGGATCTTGATTTGGAAAAGGCAATGATATTTACATTGGATGAGGAACTTCCGGAGTATCCGGAGATACTGCCGGGTTACCGCAGAGCGCCGAAGCGGGAATCGAAGCTTTCGGATGCCGATAAGCATCTGGCGGTCAAGAACGCCCTGCGTTATATTCACCCGAAACATCATGAACAGATG
>JAFZQL010000199.1 GCA_017620435.1 Erysipelotrichaceae bacterium | reverse complement strand
ATGACAGCGAACTTGACCGCCTCAGCTATGACAACAGCAACGAAAACAATACTCTCTACGGTTCCACTTTGAACAGCACGACCCTGCTGACAATGGAACTGATCGGCAATGAAAACAATCTTGCCGTTACTTCCGCGATCGTGAATGAACTGGTAAACAATTACACGGTGGCGATGATCGCCGCCTCCATCGGCAAGGCTACCGCAGAAATGCTGCAGCCGGTGATGGAATCTTTCTCGGATCTGGGGAAGATGATGAACGGCGATCTGTTCAGTTTCGATACAGATAAGTTTGCCCAGGCCTTCCGTTTCAACATGGATCAGGATGATCTTTCCAGGCTGATGGAGACGATGCTGACGGGAAGCGAGGAGAAGTCCTACAACGGCAATCTTCTGGCTCTGGGTTATCAGGATATCGATGATCCGACATCGATCAGTTTCTATTTCAAAGATTTCGATTCCAAAGAAAACTTCCTGGCTTTCCTGGACCGTTATAACGATTCCGTTGATGAAGACACAAAGATCCGCTATACCGATATCACCGGTTTCCTGATGAGCTCAGTCAAGACCATCGTCGATGTGGTGACATATGTTCTGGTAGCCTTCGTATCGATCTCTCTGGTCGTTTCTTCCATCATGATCGCCGTCATTACTCTGATCTCGGTCATGGAGAGGGTCAAGGAGATCGGCATCCTAAGGGCAATGGGTGCTTCCAAGCACAACGTTTCTTCGATCTTCAATGCGGAGACCTTCATCATCGGTCTGCTTTCGGGAGTGATCGGTGTCGGCTTTACCCTGGCCGCCATTCCTTTGATCAACAGACTGATCCACCATCTTACCGGCAACCATGATGTCAATGCGGTACTTCCGGGTCCGGCCGGCGTGATCCTGGTGATCATCTCTGTGCTGCTGACGATCACGGCCGGACTGATCCCGTCGAAGAAAGCTTCAAAGCAGGATCCGGTCATCGCCTTAAGAACAGAATAAAAAAAACAGTTCTCCTAGAGAACTGTTTTTTTGTATCTGTTTCTTTTTTTTTTGATTTTAGTCATGAACTTCTTGACGTTTCTGACATCGACCGGGTTGTTTACGTTGTGATCTTTTTTCAGTGAACTGCCGACGATGGCGCCGTTGATGTAAGGCAGATATTCGTTGACGTTCCTGTCATTGATGCCGCTACCCAGGAAGACCGGATAGTCTTTTGCGTACTTTCTAACCAGTTTGACATCTTCTACGCTTGGATTGACACCTGTAGTAATGCCGGTAACGATGATGCCGTCGGCACCGCCTTCAATGATGGATTCGATCGTGAAATCCAGAGGCTGTTCCGCCAGCGCAAACGTATGTTTCACGTTGGCATCCGCCAGGATCATGATGTCCTTGTTGTAGTGGGCCTTCATGCGCATCATCTTAGGTCCTGCCGCAATAAACATGCCGTTAGGACCGACGCGGTTTTCCGCGAATACTTCACATCGGATGAAGTCCACATCGTTGCAATATCCTACCGCCCATTCCGTTTCCGTATCGTTGAACTGATAGTTGATGCCTACCGGAAGTTTTGTTTCTCTTCTTAAGCGGGCAACCATTGTCGCAAAAGCGATCTTGTTGATGAGTTCATTCTCGGCAGCGTACGGAACATCGCCGAAGTTCTCGATGATCAGTGCGCCTGCTCCGCCTTTTTCCAGCGCTCTTAAATCCTTTAAGCCTGCTTCATAGACTTTTTCCAGATCGCCTTGATAGGCAGGAGATCCCGGCAGCGGCAACAGGTGTACCATACCGATAATGACTTTTTCTTTCTTCAGTTTTTCTCTCAGTGCGTTCATTCTTTTTATCCTCTCTTGTATTCCGTTATTAGTATAACCGATAATCTATTCCTGTGAGACTTCTTTCTTCTCTTTGTCCTGCTGTTTCAAGGCATTGTACAGATAGGATGAAGCGTTGGTGATGTTGAAGGCGGCTCCGGCATAGCCCCTGATCGCCAGGTTGTAGATGCACCAGCACATCGACGAGAAGGCGCAGGCCAGACGGATCTGTCTGGTACTTGCTTTGCGATTCAGGATGGCCAGAGACTGGCTGACGTTCGCCAGGATGGCAAGATAGCCCAGAAAACCGTTGTTGTTGAAGAGGAAGCCGAATACGATTGCCGATCCGATGAAGATATAGGACAGCGGACGGCTGCCGATATTGTTGATGGAAAGGATGTTCCGGATGATGCCCAGCACGCCCATGACGATGCCGCTGTATCCTTTCAGCAGCCAGCTGGAAACGGATGTCAGAAACATGCAGACGATCTGAAAGATCAGGATATCCTTCTTGTTTTTTCTGGTCGTACCGATAAACAGCGCGATCTCACCGATGATGGTCAGACCGTTCGCAAGCAATACCGTATTCATCTTCTATTTCTTCAGATACTCCATCAGCAGCAGGTAGGTATTCTTCAGTCCGTCGATATGGGTACGCTCATAGCCGTGGGAATTCGACGTTCCCGGACCGATCGCCGCATGTCTAATATCGTAGCCTGCCGCAACGGAACCGTTGCCGTCGGACTCGTAGTGCGGCGTAAAGATATCCATGACGTAGTCGATACCTGCTTGCTTAGCGCAGGCTCTCAGTTCGTTGGTCATCGTATCGTGGTAGGTAAAACGGGCATCCTTGGCAAAGATGGATACCTTTCTCTCGTTGGAATTCTGTTCCGGACCCATCGGTGCGATATCTACCGCCAGGATGTCTTTTGTTCCTTCCGGCAGCCATGCCGTACCGTGGCCGATCTCTTCATACACGGAGAAATAGACGTAGACCTTGCGCTTCAGTCCGAGTCCTTTTTCCTTCAAGGCCTTCATCATCGTCAGAATGACGGAAACGTTCGCTTTGTCGTCCACAAACCTCGATTTGATGTAGCCGTTAGACATTGTGAAACGGGGCTCCAGATCGACGTAATCGCCTGTCTCGATACCCAGATCCCTGACGTCCTGTGCGGACTTTACATCGTTATCCAGGACCACGCAGACGTTCTTCCTGAAATCCGGAAGCGTCATCGTGATCTCGTCTTCTGTAACATGCAGGGAATTCGGAATGCGGCAGACCGTTCCGGTATAAAGCTTCTTGTCGCGGGTATGGATCCTCACGTTCTCCGTCACACAGTACAGCGGAAACAGTCCTCCAACCGGACAGACATTCAGCGTACCGTCCGCATTGATATGACGTACCATCATTCCGATCACATCCAGATGTGCCGACAGGACCAGAGGATTTCCTTCTCCGCCCAGGTCAACGATCACGCCTCCCTTGTGTGTTGTCTCAGCGTCGTAGCCGATCTCCCTGATCATCCCGCAGACCAGTTCCTGAATTTCTTCGTATTCTCCTGTCGTGCTGTCTGTCGCCAGCAGTTTCCGGAACGATTCCAGACAGTATTTCTCATCAAATCCGTTCATCACGAATACCTCTCTAAACAAATTATACTATGAGAT
>JAFZQL010000198.1 GCA_017620435.1 Erysipelotrichaceae bacterium | reverse complement strand
TTATGCCATACACCCGGTTGAATTGTCACCATAGTTCCTTTTGGTACTATATAAGCTTTTTCCTTTCCCGATGGATAGAATCCATCCGTCGCCGGCGCAACGAAAATAACGATGTCATCATCCAAAGGAAGAAGTATTTCCGTTCCTGCCTTGTGCTGTTCGGCTTCATCAGGTATCATTTCTCTTTTTTCAGTCTGTACAATGGAAAATCCTGTCATGACAGAACCCGTATAGACAGACACCATGTCCCGATAAAACAGCACTTCTCCGCTGCCGATGTATTCCCCTTTTGGATCAGTCAGATCCGCAAACTCTCCAAACGAATGGTAGTTTTCCAATGATAATCTTTCCGCCTTGATCTCTCTCATTATTTTATCCTTTCAGTACATATTCTGTATGGTGTTTCCCGCTTTCCAGGACTTCTTTCTTTCCATCGGGATAAACAAACACAGCTTCGCTGTTAGATGGTACTTCGATCGTAAACTCGATGCCTTTTTCCGTATAAGCCCATTCATTTGCTACCTTGCCTCTTGGCGTTTCCATTTCCGCTTTCGCATGCTTTAACAGGCCGCAAACCTTTGGTGAGATCGTGATTTTTTCATCAGAGACATTGATACCGCAGATTCCATCCAGAAGCCAGGAGATGACGGCCCCCTTGGAATAATGGTTCAGGGATGCGACACCGATATCTCCGAAATATCCGTCCCAGGATTCCCAGATCGTAGTCGCATGATTCTTCACCGCAAACAGCCACCCCGGACTATCTTCCTGCAGAAGCAGACGATATGCAGTCTCGATATAGCCGTGATCCGCCAGCACTCTGCAAATGTGCGGAGTCGTCAGGAAACCGGTATTGAGATGATAGTCGTTTTCCATCACCAGTTCATTCAGTCTTTTCGCAACTGCCACTTCATCCTTTTCATCCAGCAGTTTCATCTGAAGCGGTCTGACCAGACGACATTGTCTGTCTGTGCGGAAGATCTCATCTTGATTGAATTCCAGATAGTGATATGCTTCTTTTTCTTTTTCAGCTAAAAGATGATAGTATTCTTCGTCTTCCTTCTTCTCAAGTATCTTTGCGATCTCACCCATCAGATGGCAGGAATATGCGAAATACGCTGTTGTGAGCTCCGGAATTCCTTTTAATATGACTTCCTTCATGCCATCCGCCATGGAGATGCCCGCCTCCAGCCATTCACCGTAATGGATGCCGGTATCGATGATGTATTTCTTATATGGATGGAAGATGTTCTTCAGTCTTGTTTTCTTGGCTTTTTTTTCACAGTATTGCAGCCACTTCTTCATGAAGACATAGTTTTCTTCCAGGATCGCCTTATCCCCATACAGTCTGTACATCTCATAAGGAACGATAACACTGCAGTCGCCCCAGGCGGAAGATCCGTCATAGATCTTGTCCATGGCACTTAATTTCTCTGATCTTCTCGGCGCAAAGTTGCGGACTCTGCCATCTTCATGCTGAACAACTCTCTCTTCAGCCAGCCATCTTCTGAATACCGGATAGGTATCCATGACTCTCAATCCGGTATAGGCATACAAAGCCGCATCGCCGGTCCATCCGCTTCTTTCTCTTTGCGGACAATCTGTCGGGATATCAACGAAATTCGATTTCGTCGACCAGATGGCGTTTTTAAACAGTTGGTTTACCAGCTCGTTGTCACAGGAGAAGTCACAGGTCTCTTCGATATCGGAATATACCGCATGAGAACAGAACTCTTCTCCGCTTACTTCAATATCTGTTTCCAATAAAGCATATTGAAAACCTGAGATACAAAACTGTGATTTATATTCATTGATCCCATCTTCACAGATATATTCGATCACCTGATGCAGAGGATCCTTTCTGCCGATCGTTTCAAAATTCTTATCGGAGAAGTTTCCTTTCTCATCCAGGTATTCCCCCAGAGTCAGTCTGATCTTCTGACCTTTTTTTGCCTCAAGCCGGAATGAGATCCAGCCTGCCAGATTCTGCGAAAAATCAAGCACCCTGTTCCCATCTGGAGTATGGATCAGCTTTGCCCTGAAAGATTCCTTCTCAACGATCGGAACGCTGTTGGAACAGACCAGGTTGTCATAGCCGTAATCACGAATCCTTACTTCATGGAAATCATCGATCTTTTTACGGACATCGATCTTTTCTCCCAGCTGCAGATCATTGAAATAAATCGGTCCATCCTGAGAAGCTTTCCAGCTTTCATCGGTTTTTAGTACCACCTTTTCATCAAGCTCTACCTGCATCAGTAAGGCGATATCTTTTCCAAAGACATTTCTCGTACCGGTATTGCCGTTACAGCCACGCCACCAGCCATCGCCCAATACGACCTCGATATGATTTCTTCCCTTGACCAGATACTTACCGATATCAAATGTCTGATAAGGAAGACGATACCAATACTCGCTCGTTCCCGGTGTCAGAAGATTCTCCATCACTCTCTGGCCATTTAACCAGATACTGTAGATGCCGTGCGCTGTCGCATAGATCCTTGCCTTG
>JAFZQL010000020.1 GCA_017620435.1 Erysipelotrichaceae bacterium | reverse complement strand
GATCAACTCCATCCAGGAAAGACTGATGAACGTAATCAATGAGATTCAGATCCTGGAAGCGAGGAAGATCGAGATCGACGAAAAGAGAAAATATGCCATTGAGATGGGATCTTCGGAAGAAAAGATCAAGGAAATGGAATCCCATATCGCCGAAGCGAAATACGAATACGACGACCGTCTGGAAAGACTCAATAAACTAAGAACGGAACTGGAACTGCTGAATACGAACCATGAGAATACCGTCATTGAACTGGCGGAAGCTTCATTAAAGAAAGATGAGGCTTTAGGTATTGTCAGCCGTCTGTCCAGCCGTATGGAGATCCTGAAGAACGTGATCTCCGATCCATTCTCTTCGGCCAGCCATTCCGGCGTTCAGGCAATCATGAACAACAAGTCTTCTTTCTACGGCATCATGGGCGTTATCGGCCAGGAGATCCATCCGAATGAAGGATACGAAGAAGCCATTGCCACAGCTTTGGCAGGAAGCGTCTATCATATCGTAACAAAAGACGAAGAAGCGGCAAGAAAAGCGATTGCTTTCTTAAAGAAAAACCGTTCCGGACGGGCCACTTTCCTTCCGGAAACCGTCTGCAGGATCTATGATCTGAGACAGGAAGATGAAATCATCTGCAACAATACGCAGGGTTATCTTGGCGTTGCGGCCGATTTCTGCAGCTGTTCTTCGGAATTCGACATCGTCAGAGAGAGTCTTTTAAGCAATACGATCGTTACGGACGATCTGGAAAACGCCAACAATCTGGCTAATCTTTTGAATTACCGTTACAAGATCGTGACGCTGGAAGGGGATATCGTCCACAAGGGCGGTTCCATGACCGGTGGCAAGGTCAAGAATGAAATATCGCTGATCACGGCTCAGTCTGAGCTAAACAGGATACAGAACGATTATGTTTCTTATCAAGCCGAAGGCCAGCTCGCCGTGAAAAAATACAATGACCTGGTATCCCAGAAAGAAAGTCTGGATTCCCAGCTGACGGAAAAGCGTATCGCCATCGCCCAGCTAGAGCCTATCGTCGATACGAAACGCGCGAAATATGAAAAACTTCAGGCGGACTACGACATGATCATTCCGAATAAGTCACAGGAAACGATTGAGGATTCCGTCATCGCGCAGCTGGCGGAAAACTACGCCAGAAAAGATGAGCTTTCGACTTCCTTAAAACTGAAGAGAGAAGAAAGAATGAAACTTTCTGCCGATATCGACCGCAAAGATCAGCAGATCCGTCAGATCAGAAGACAGTTTGATGAATCGAAGAATGCCGTAGCGCAGATCAACACCAACAAGGCAGTCGTCGCCACGAAGCTGGAAGGGGATCTTTCTAGACTTGCTTCCGAATATCAGATGACCTATGAATATGCGCTGGAAAACTGTGATCTTGAAATCAGCGAAGACGCCAGAAATGAAGTCATTTCCTTAAGAAGAGAAATACAGGATCTGGGAAACATCAATATGGCCGCTCCGGAAGAATTTGAGGAAATCAACGAGAGATATGAGTTCCTGAAGAAGAACTACGACGATCTGATCGCTTCAAGAGACAAGATCCTGCAGGCGATCGATGAAATGGACGAGATCATGAAAACGCAGTTTGCGGAAGTTTTCGATGCGATCAATGCGGAGCTTCCGAAGACTTTCGGCAAGCTTTTCGGCGGCGGCAGAGCCAGACTGGTCCTGGAAGATCCGGACGATATCCTGAATACCGGTATCGATATCGATGTCCAGCCTCCGGGGAAGGCCGTAAAGTCGATCCGTCTGTTCTCAGGCGGCGAAAAGGCTTTGATTGCGATCTGTGTTCTGTTTACGATACTGAAGGTCAGACCGCAGCCGCTGATCGTTTTCGACGAGATTGAATCTTCTCTTGATGTTGCCAACGTCGAGCGTTTTGCGAAATATGTCAAGGAATTTGCCGACAGATCGCAGTTTCTGATCATTACGCACCGTCCTGGTACGATGGAACAGTGCGATACGCTCTATGGTGTTACGATGCAGAAACGTGGCATTTCTCAGCTGTTGAAGGTCAAACTGGTCGATGCGATCGAGATGGCTGAACCGGAAGAGAACCGCGAGGTAGTTTCCTGATGGGTCTTTTTTCCTCGAATACCGATAAAGACAAATATCTACACGGGTTTTCAAAGACAAAGAACACTTTGGGCAGAAAACTGCGTTTTATTACAGAAAACAATACCAAAAACAAGAACGATTTCATGGAACAGCTGATGATCACGCTGATCGAGGCTGATATCGGCTATCAGACGGCAGAACTGATCTGTGACCGTTTTATGCAGAAAGAAGATGAGTCGTTTTTCTATCTGAATTCCGAACAGATGCTGCAGCTGCTGGGAGAAGTTTTTAAAGAGCTTTACTTCGAAACGCCGGAAGAGGAAGCCGTTTATAATGAAAACGGTCCTACCGTTATTCTGATGGCGGGAGTTAACGGTTCCGGCAAGACATCTACCTGCGCTAAACTGGCGCATCTTTATAAAGAAGAGGGGAAAAGTGTCGTATTGACTGCTGCGGATACGTTCAGAGCCGGTGCGGTGGAACAGCTGAAACGGTTTGCGGACATGCTGGAAGTTCCTTGCGTCAGCGGGAAAGAAAATCAGGATCCCAGTTCCGTTCTGGTGGAAGGATGCCGATATGCCTTAAAGGAAAATGCGGATATCCTGATCTGTGATACAGCCGGCAGACTTCAGAACAAGATCAATCTGATGAATGAACTGGAAAAGATGAACAGGGTGATCGCGAAGCAGATACCAGGCGCTCCTCACAACAGATGGCTGGTCATCGATGCCAATACGGGACAGAACGGTTTATCGCAGGCGGAGCTCTTCCATGAAGTAACGGATCTCAACGGCATTATTCTGACTAAGATGGACGGCACTTCCAAGGGCGGTATCATCATTCCGATCAAGCATCTTACTGGCGTTCCTGTCAGATATGTCACGACCGGAGAAGGGATCGACGATATTCAGACATTTGATTTCGATCTCTACCTGGAATCGATCATAGGAGAACTGAAACATGCAGCGTAATAGGGAATATGAGTGTCTCCTGCTGGACTACTACGGCGATCTTCTGACCAGACATCAAAGAGATATTCTTGATGAGTATTTTAATGAGGATCTCTCGATGAATGAAATCGCAGAAAATTATCAAGTATCTAAAAGCGCTATTCAGGATCTGATTAAACGGACTTTGAAACAGCTTTACGGCTATGAAGAAGCGCTGCAGATGATCGATATTGATCGTAAACTGAACGGAATCATGAAAGAAATGGTTCAGGAAAACAATGAACTTTTAAATAAATACGTTGAAAAAATAGAAAAAACGATTAGATAAGGAGAAAACTATGACAAAAGTAATGGCAGTAAACTCAGGCAGTTCTTCATTGAAATTCCAGTTGTTTGAGATGCCTGAAGGGAAAGTTCTGACAAGCGGAAACATTGAAAGAATCGGTCTTCCGATGGGTATTTTCGGTATCAACGTCAATGGGGAGAAGATCTCCAAGGATGTTCCGGTTCCAAATCATCAGGTCGCCGTCGATCTTCTGATGGATGCGCTGGTCGAATACAAGATCGTCGAGTCATTGGATGAAATCAAGGCAGCAGGACACCGTATCGTCCAAGGTGGACCTTATTTTAAGGATTCCGTCAAGGTAGACGTCGATGTTGTAGCGAAGGTAAGGGAACTGATCGATATTGCTCCGCTGCACAATGCGGCGCATCTGACCTGTTATGAGGCTTTCCGTCATGCTTTACCGAATATTGAACATGTGTTCGTTTTTGATACGGCATTCCATCAGACGATGGAAGCCGATTCCTATCTGTTCCCGGTTCCATATGAGTGGTATACCGATTACAAAGTAAGAAGATACGGCGCGCACGGCACTTCCCATAAGTATGTTGCGGAAAGAACAGCCGAACTGATGGGTAAGGATCTAAAGGATATCAACCTGATTACGCTGCATTTAGGTTCAGGCGCTTCCATTACAGCCATCAGAGGCGGAAGATGCATCAATACTTCCATGGGACTTTCTCCGCTGGGTGGCATCATGATGGGCACCAGATGCGGCGATATCGACCCGACTGTCGTTTATTTCATGTCCAAGAAGCTTGGCTGTTCGCCGAATGAGATGGAGACTTACCTGAACAAGAAATCCGGCATGCTGGGTGTTTCCGGAATTTCATCAGATTCCCGCGACGTCGAGAATGCAATCAAAGAAGGCAACGACAGAGCGAAACTTACTTATGATCTCTATGTGAACAGAGTTATCAATGTTGTCGGCGGCTATGTGATGCAGCTTGGTCACGTGGATGCTCTGACATTCACTGCAGGTCTTGGCGAGCATGCTACTCTGGTCAGAGAAATGATCTGCAAGAAGCTGGAAGAAGGTCTCGGACTGAGAGTCAACTACGAAGTCAACAGCACCTGTCACAGTGAAAAAGAGCTATCTACGCCTGATTCTAAAGTTAAAGTATATGTCGTACCGACAAACGAAGAACTCGCGATCGTAAAGGATACTGTCAGAATTCTGGGCCTGTAATGTACAAACAACTGCTGGAAAAGATCTGTGAGTATGATCGGATAACGGTTTTCAGACATCAGCGTCCGGACGGAGACTGCATGTTTTCGTCTTTAGCTTTATGCTGCTTTCTGAAGGACAATTTCAAAGAAAAAAGGATCATGATCGCGGGAAACGATGTATATGATCTGTTTCCATACAATGAAAATATTGCAGACGACTTTATCAGGTCTTCTCTTGGTATAGTCATAGACACGTCTACACTTGCCAGGATCGACGATGACCGCGTACAGTTATGCGACTATATCATAAAAATCGATCATCATCCGGTTGTTGAAAACTACGGTGATCTAAATTATGTCAATGATATAGCCGGCGCTGCGGCTGAAATCTTGACGGAGATTCTTTTTTCGGAGGATTTTGAATCATATATCAAATCCAGTGAAGTCTGCAAGTATTTATACTGCGCCATTCTGGCTGATACGATCAATTTCCGGACATCCAGTACGACTGCAGATACCCTAAAAGCAGGTGCCTTGCTGGCGGAAAAAGGGGATCTTAGCATTTCCGAACTGTCGGATTTCATTCTAAACGTTTCTTCTGATACTTTTAGAAAGATAACTGATATCAGAAAGCATCTGAATGTATCAGGCAATTTCGGATACATCGTCCTTAATCACGATGATCTGGAAGCAATCAATATCACTGCATTAGAAGCAAAAAATCATATAACAGAGATCGGGAATATCACCGATCTGAATGTTTGGGCATTCACAGTTGAATCAGAAGGCAGATTTGACTGTTCTATACGTTCCAAGAAGAATTATCAGGTAAATGATATTGCAATGAAATATGGCGGGGGAGGGCATTTTAATGCTTCCGGAGTAAGAGGTTTGAGCCTTGAACAGTTGACAGAAATGTATGCCGAATTGTCGGAAAGATCCAAATAAAAGTGATATAATCATAAAGGAGGTTTTAAAAAAATATGGAAAAGATTACAAAGAAAGAATTAGCTGAAGTTTTGGTTGATAAGTACGGTTACACAAAGAAAGAAGCTGGAGAAGTCATTACGACTCTATTTGATACGATTACTGAGAAACTGGCTGCGGGTGTTATAACCGATATCTCTGGATTTGGTAAATTTGTTGTTAAAACAAGAAATTCCAGAACCGGTGTTAATCCAGCTACAGGTGAAAAGATTGAAATTGCTGCTGTTAAGGCTCCGGCATTCAAAGCATCCAAGTCTTTAAAAGAAGCAGTAAAATAAGTATAAAAAAGACATCTTAAAAGCAAATTAAGATGTTTTTTTATGCAAAAAATAAAAGTAAACAGTTGTTTACATTGTTTTTAAATAAAAAAAAAATAAAGTTTATAAAAAGTACGAATACCATTTGTTTAATCTAAACATAAAGCACAAGCTGAAATTAATCTATTTCTATTTAAACAAATAATACTGTCTCACAAATACATAGATCAATCAACAAATAAAGAAATATATAAACAGATTATTTGATTAATTCTATATAGAAAAGCCGGAAAAGGCTTATAAATCGATCATCTCTTATATATATTCAATATTTCGCATAATGTATGTTATGCGATTTTTATACGTAGAAAAACAGACAGCTAAGAAGGTATAGATTGATTCTTGTTTCTCCCCCATTAACTGTCTTTGTTTTCTTTAGCAAACGGATGGAAGTTCAGATATGCTTTTTTAAGTCTTTCAGCTTCTACATGAGTATATATTTCTGTAGTAGAGATATCAGAATGCCCAAGCAGTTCCTGAATCACTCTCAAGTCAGCTCCCCCTTCTAGAAGATGTGTTGCATAACTGTGCCTTAGTTTATGCGGCGTTATCGTTTTCTTGATTCCTGCTTTATTCACACTTTCTTTCAGCATCTTCTCAACATACTCGGAATATATCTTTTTACCGGACTTATTAATAAAAAACAGATTTGTACTCTTCTTCTGCCATAATGGCCTGATATTCGCATAATATTTCTTCATGAGCTGTTTGGTCCGATCCGGAATCGGAATCAATCTTTCTTTGTTCCCTTTTCCGATGATCTTTACAAATCCCTCATCCAGATTCACCTGATTTGTTTTAAGACCGCAGCATTCGCTGACTCTTAAACCTAGTCCGTAAATCGTTTCTATGATTGTATGATCAAACATCTCTTCCGGATCTTCATCATTAAATACGGCCATCAGCTTTTCTACTTCTTCTTTTGTCGCATAAATCGGCAGTCTTTTTCTTTTCTGTGAAACTCTTAGATTCACTGTCGGATCATTGCAGTTGTACCGGAATGAATAATAACGATGAAAGTTCCTGACAGAAGTTTTCATTCTGCTGATACTTGACTCCGCATAGTTCTGATCATACAGAAAAGCAACAAAATCAAAAACATCTTCGTCAGTTACATTTTCAACTTCATCAATATCACGCTCATTCAAAAAAGAAACGTATTTCTTTAAATCACGCTGATAGGATTCAACCGTATTATCCGCTTTCCCTTCCGTTGCCGACTGGGAAAGAATAAACTCCTTTAATGCTGATGAAAGATTCATCTTCCGACGCTTTCCTGTGCCGTCCGATACAGTTCCTGCGCAGCTTTGATCGCCGGTTCGGAATTATCGGTAGATGAAATGAAGGCCAGCTCGTTGATGATTTCATCATGCGAGAGTTTTCTGATGCCTGTTTTTGAATTCATTTCATCATCCTGTTTATAGATATAGAAATGAACATCAGCGCATGCTGCAACAGCTGCCAGATGGGTAATCGTCAGTACCTGCGTATTTCTGCTGATTTCAGCCATCTTCTGCCCTACTGCAAGCGCAGTTTTTCCGGAAACGCTGGTATCGATTTCATCGAAGATAACCATCGTCGTATCACTCAATGAAGTAAACACTGTCTTAAGCGCCAGCATCAGTCGGCTGATTTCGCCACCAGAAGCCACATTTCTTAAAGGTTTCAGTTCTTCCCCTTTGTTTAAAGAAATATAGAATTCCACATCATCGAATCCGTTTCCGGTCAGTTCGCTCTTTTCAAACTGAATCGCAAACCTTACGTTGTTCAGCATCAGATCTTCTGTCTGTGAAACGATATTGTTTTCCAGTTCTTTCGCTTTGCTTTCGCGGGAATCATGCAGTTTCTGCGCCGCTTCCATAGCTGTTGCATATAATCTGTCGATCTCCTGTTTCTTTTCGTTCAGCACAAAATCCCTGTCTTCAAAGAAGGCGATCTTCTGTTTCAGATCGTTTTTCTTCGCGATCAGCCCTTCCGTATCCAATCCGTGTTTTCTTTTCAGTCTGGAATACAGATAGAGTCTTTCTTCGATCCATTCGATATTGAGATCTTCATCCGAGAATTCTCCCAGAATACTGCGCAGTTTTTCAATTTCATCATCCAGCGAATAGTAAAGGTTCTGTATATTCTGTCTGACTTCTTCAATCGTATCATCCTCGATCGAGATCTCTTTTGTAAGGATACTGAGTTTTTCTTTGATTCCCCCATCGTCATCAAAGAGTGATAGGGCATTGTTTAACGAATTGATATACTTCTCTGCTGATTTATAGCGGTTTTCTTTCTTCTGAAGTTCTTCTTCTTCATTCGGATCCAGTTCTGCTTTTTCCAGTTCATCCAGATCAAACCGGTAGTAATCCAGTTCCGCATCATTATAGGTATGAGAGACCAGATCCTCATATTCCTTTACCGCATTCCTGTATTCCTTGTATTTCAGATGATAGTCTGTGTCCGGTTCACCGTTTCCCGCATACTGGTCCAGCAGTTTCAGATGGTTCTTTCTGTTCAGCAGGTACTGTGAATCTTTCTGCGAATGGATATCGATGTGTTCGTCAAACAACTGAATCAGATAGTTCAGGGTAACGGTACACTGATTGATTCTTATCGTATTCCGGTTGTCTCTGGATATGACTCTGCGTACGATCAGATCCTCGTCGTAGTCGATTTCCGCTTCCTTCAAGGCATTTTTCATGTATTCCTCGACTGAAAATACCCCTTCTATTACCGCCTTTTCCGCTCCGCTGCGGATGATGGAAGGATCCGCCTTCCCCCTGATCAGATACGACAAAGCTCCTACGATGATCGACTTGCCGGCACCTGTTTCACCGGTAAACACATTAAAACCGTCGCTGAATTCAATATTCAGCTCATCTATGATCGCATAATCTTTAATGTATAAACTCTTAAGCATTTAATACTTCCTTTATCTCTTTAAACAGTTCACTGATATCCTCGTTTTCAATAAAAACTGTTTCTGTCGTGATTTTGTGCTTCTGCCTGAATTCCAGGATCCTGTTTCTGAACTGACTCCCGTTGACGAATATCAGACGGTGTTTCTCAAATATCTCTTTCAGGCATTCTTCATCCACCGGATTCAGATAAAGCATCTCGTAGAGATCATATGGCAGAGAATTGTTTTCGATGATCTTGCGAATCATCTTCGTCCCCGGACCGTATGTCAGCAGCGCCACTTCATTTATAACACTCTTGTTTTCTTTTTGCCACCCTTCCCTTTCCATGTTTGTTTCATCCGAATCTATCCTCTTATCCATGCATTCATCCGGAATGATGATCATGGTCGGATAACACGAATGAAGAGCCGTACATACAGTCTTCTGTATTCCATCAGCATCCTTTGGCTCACAGATATGAATATTCCTTAGAACATTCAGCAGTTCATAATCGACATCCGTATCTTTAATCAGTGAAATGATCACTGGCCTTTCATATGTTTCTTTTATTCTGCATAAAGCCGGGTATGCTTCAGAGAGTTCTCCGGCTTTGATCGGCAGATAAATGCCGTATCCGTTTTCCATCATGCCGATGGCGAAAGATATCGTTGAAGAAATGTCAGTTTGTGTTACAAAACTTCTCTCAGGATAAGCCGCAATCAGCTCAGCAGTTCCATATCCTGCCTGATCATCCGGTATCACGAAACACAATTTCTCATTTTCAGACATCTTTTTTTTGATGATGCTCGAAAGGATTCTCGACGCATAGCAGTAATTCTCATCTTAAAAGTGTAATGGCTGACCGTTCTGTCTGTTAAACTTTCCGATCTGCTCAAAACGTCGGTTCAGATCCTTCTCAGCGAAATCATATCCCCTTCCTGCTATCGTCACGCAATGAACGACAACAGAGCATTCTTTTTCTTTAGCCAGCTGGAGCGCTCTTTCCAGATCCTTCAGATCATGTCCGTTGATCGGGCCGATATAATCGATATCGTATTGCGCAAATACGCCTTCATCGACGATCGTTTTTCTGATCTTTCCTTTCAGATCATGGATGCTTCCGATGATCTGATCGCCGTATTTTACCGGTCTTATCGCTTCTTTTACGTTTTCTTTCAATACATTGTAGGATTTAGCATTCCTCAGTCTGGAGATCACTTTATCCAGAACTTTGATGTTTTTTCCATTTCTCATATCGTTAAAAACGATGATAACCTTGTTTTTTGAGGAATGGATCATCTGTAGAGCTTCCAGTCCCTTTGAACATAGCAGATCACTACTGCCGATTACGGCGACAACCGCTTTTTTATTGTTTTCCAGGGTGTTTGCCGATGCCATGCCCAGACTTTCCGCAAGGATATCTCTTCTTTCAGCATCCTCGTTTGGCAGATCAGTATATCTGTGTAGCAGCAGATCCGCGTAGTTCAGATCATTGCCGGCATATAGAGTACAGCTGTTTTTATCAAAGATGCGGTTTACAGCGACCGTTATTTCTACATTCGAAAGATTTGAAGCCAGAAAGCCCCCGTGTTCAGCCGTATAATCGATGATGTTCTCTCTGATCGAAGCACAGATTTCTTTCAGATCCTTGTATTCCATGTTTCTGAGAGATCCAGGAGAAGAAACAGCTTTTTTCATCTATCGCTCCCTTAACGTTTTCAGCAGTCCTTTCAGATCATCTGTATTGAAACAGGCTTTCTCAAGATACCGGTCAAGTTCCGTGAATTCATCTTCAATCAGATTTTTCAGCTCATCAGGCGAATAAAGAGATAAAGCCGTACCCTTGTTGTTCTTTTTGTCGTTCAGGCTCTTTCCCATTTCCTTCTCAGTCTTTATCAGGTCAAACAGATCGTCCTGGTTCTGAAAGATCTGACCGATCAGTGACCCGAGTTTCGTAAAGTATTCTTCTTCCCTGATTCTTGCAATATACATCGGAAACAGACAGGAAATCTTAAACAGTCCGCCTGTCTTGTTATCCTGTATTTCCTCCAAAAGCTCTTTATTGATCGTCCTGTCATCCGCCGTAACATCCAGAAGCTGGCCATAGATCATTCCGTCGTGACCTGCATATTTGCTTAAGGCATTAATCATCGATACCTTTGTATCACTGTCATATGTTTGCGATTCACCGATCACCCGGAAGGCGTCGTTTAACAGCTGGTCGCCGGTAAGGATCGCAATATCTTCCCGGAATGCTTTATGTAAGGAAGGCTTTCCCCTTCTCATGTCGTCGTTGTCCATAGCCGGAAGATCATCGTGGATCAACGAATAAGTCTGTATCATTTCCAGAGCCAGAGCAGCGTCATAACCCTTTGCCTCATCGATGCCGAAACCTTTCAGGATCGCGAAAATGATGCGCGGACGGAATCGCTTTCCTCCTTCCATGGCATAAGACATCGCATCGTTGATCAGACACTTTCTCTGTTTCTGAAGATAAGTATCTAGGTACTGTTCAAAGCTATTCTTCATCTCTGCTCAGTTCGCTGATCCTTTCTTCAAATACCGAAAGCTGTTTCTTCAGATCTTTTGCCAGCTGCAGTCCTTCTTCATACAGATGAATGGATTCATCCAGATCGATCTCTTCTTTTTCCAGTTTATCTACGATATCCTGCAGTTTCTTCATCTGATCTTCAAATTTTGCTTTATTTGCCATGGTGATCCCTTTCTATTGCCTGTATGCTTCCGTCGGTAAATCTGACTTCAAACTCCTCGTTTTTCAGCATTTTCTTTCTCTTTACTATTCTACCATCCTGGAATACCAGGCTGTAGCCTCTTTTTAAGACATTCTCGCTGCTGTAGGCATTGAGCAATGTAAATAACCGTTTATACAGCAATTGTTTCTCAGAGAGCCTGAAATTGAGTCTGGCACGCATCTGAGAGATATCGTAATCGGTTCTTTGTGCATAGACGCTGATTCTGTGAAGAATACTGTTCCTGATAAGCTGACTCTGATGATCGATTTTCGCAGAAATGCCTAAGAAACGTTCCTTGAACCGCAGCATATCCGAAATCAGATAGTCGTAGCGCATCCTTCTGTCATCGAGTATCGATGTGATCAGGCTGTAAAGTTCACTTTCATAGTCCGTAACCAGGTCGATGACATCGACGATATCCGGTGTGATCAGTTCTACGGCTGCGGTCGGTGTTGCGGCTCTCTGGTCGGCAACAAAGTCGGCAAGCGTAAAGTCCTGTTCATGACCGATACCGGTAATGATGAAAGTATTGAGATCATAGATCGTATTGACGAGCGTTTCATCGTTGAAACAGAAAAGATCCTCGAAAGACCCTCCGCCTCTTGCCAGGATGATCGCATCATAAGCCATAGGATCTACTTTTTTTAAAGTACTGCAGATGTCTTCCGGTGCTCCTGTTCCCTGTACCAGGACAGGATAGTAGTCCGTCTGGCACAAAGGCCATCTTCTGGCGAATGCGGTTTTTATATCGGACATGGCTGCCGACTTGTCCCCTACCAGAATGACTATTCTTTCCGGATATACTGTAGGTATTGCGATCTTGTGTTCCTCCAGGAACTTGCCTTCTTCACTCAGCTTGTTTTTCAGGGCTTCATATCGGGCGTAGAGATCTCCATAGCCTTCCGGCGTCATTTTCAGTACATAAAGCTGCAGCTGACCGGACGGTTCATAGAGAGAAGTATTGGCATAGACCACTACTTTGTCTCCGGTTTTCGGATCGAAGTTGAGAAAAGAGGCTGCTGACTTGAACATCACGCAGCTCACGGAAGCTTTTTCATCTTTCAATGTAAAATAAAGATGACCTGAAAAATGCCGGTGAAAATTTGATATCTCCCCGGCTACATAGATCTTCTGCAGGTTCTCGTCGGAATCCAGACGGTTTTTCAGGTATCTTAACAGACTGCTGACTGAGAGCTGTTGCATATATGATCCAAGACTCCGTTGATGTATTTGTAGGAGTCCTCATCGCAATACGTTTTCGCCAGAATGATCGCTTCATCGATGATGACGGCTCTGTCATTGATGTTTAGATGAAGCTCGCTGACCGTTTCCAGCAGGATCGCCTGTTCAACAAGATTGAGACGGTCGAAAGTCCATTTGACCAGATAATTGCCGATCTCTTCGACATAGTTCCCCGCGTTTTCAATCAGATCGTCTCTGATGCTTACAACGAATTCGTCGTATTCTTCTTCAGAGAAATTATCCTCAAAACAAGCCGGCAGCTGCTTATGCAGCAGAAGATGCTGGTAGATCGTAAAAACGATTTTTTCACGGCTTTCGTGGCGATTTAACATACCTACATTATAATACAAAAAAAGTGACTGGAACGAATAGGTGGTATAATTGTCTAGAACTTATCTATGAATCTGCTGCAAAGATTTTTCGGACATCTGCATACTGTAAACAGACACCGTTTTCTGGTCATGAAAATGTGTTTTTCCTGCGGCATGTACAGACAGGGACTGATACATGATCTGTCCAAGTATTCACCGACAGAGTTCATTCCTTCGGTGCGCTACTATCAGGGCAACAGATCTCCTATCAGCAAAGAAAAGGAAGTAAACGGCTATTCGCAGTGCTGGCTGCATCACAAAGGCCGAAACAGACATCACTGGGAGTACTGGATAGACAGAGAAAACGGGAAGAGCAGTCTGATCTGTCTGCCGATGCCTTTCGGCTGCCTTCTGGAATCCGTGCTGGATCGGATTACCGCATCCAAGACCTACAACGGCAAGAAGTATACCGATTCACTCCCGTATCATTTCTTTCTACGTTCCAAAGAATATCATACGATGAATCCTAAAACGGCCGCTGAAATCGCACAGCTTCTGGAATATCTCAAAGACAACGGTGAAAAAAAGGCTCTGCAGTATTACAGAAGCCTTTATAAAAGATACAGAACAGACAAGAACTTTACTTTAAAGTCTCAAGACTGACTTTTACTTCATACGGCAGCTGTACCAGTTCGATCCCAGCTTCCTGCAGCATCTTTTTGGATGCAAGATTCCCTTCCGTACCGTCATATTTATCCGATTCGTAGATGATCTTTCGGATCCCGGACTGAATAATGGCCTTGGCGCATTCATTGCACGGGAATAAAGAAACATACAGAATGCAGCCCTCGACCGAACGGGGTGAATTCAGGATCGCATTGAGCTCGGCATGCACGACATAAGGATACTTCGTATTGAGCGTTTCCCCTTCTCTTTCCCAAGGGAACTCCTGATCGGAACACCCTCTCGGCATGCCATTGTAGCCGATCGATACAACTTTGTTTTCGGTATCGACGATGCAGGCGCCGACCTGCGTGTTCGGATCTTTTGAACGTAAGGCGGACAGATGCGCCAGACCCATAAAATATTCATCCCAAGTAATAATCATATTAACCTCCGTATTTCTGATAAACTTCTAACAGTCTTTGATATAGATGATTGCTGTAGTTTTTAAATCCCAGATCACTGATTATCCTGACGACTTCCAGATCCGTCCCGCCGTAGAGCGGACTGATCGTTTTTATCGAAAGATATCGGACAAACAGGCATACGATCAGTGTGATCAGCAGCAGTCCAGGACCGGTTCTGTTCTCAGATTCATAGAAATGATATAGAACATAGGCGCCCAGCAGTCCGCCCAGATGAGCGATCCAGGCCGTCGTCGACATGAAGTTGATGGCCAGATTGATGATGATCAGCGATGTAAGACTTCTTAAGTTCACAACATGATTCTTTATTCCGTCGAGAATAAACACCAGCATCAGTCCGTACAGACCGGCGGAAATGCCGACGGTTACCGTATTCTCGGTCAGTATTCCCTGCGACAATGATCCAACCAGAACGGAAAGAAACAGATAGGAAAGCATCTTCCATCTTCCCAGTCTTTTTTCCATGTAGGATCCCAGAAAAAACAAAGAATACAAGTTGGAGAAAAGATGCACGATACCCCCATGCAGGAAGGCACAGGTGATCAGCCTGTACAGCTGTCTTAATCCCAGCGTGAATGTCGTATAGTTTCCTCCCAGAAGCACAGAAACGGCCGGCAGCGGGTATTTTCTGCTTAAATAAGCCTGAAACACATTCATCAGTAAACATATCCCTATGATGATCATTGTTGCGTATGGAGCTTTGACATCAGACTGATACCGGCTGCTGATGCGGTTCTTCAGTACCTGCTGAACACTCTGTTTCAGACGGAAAATCTCCGCTCTTTCATCTTCAACCTGATGAATGGCATTATAGATCTCCGGATACAGATCCATCACGTTCTTGCCATCCGCATATCCTTCATCAATGTTGATGTAGTCGTATTCTTCCAGTTCCGGATCGTATTTATCATGATTGATATGGATATCAAGAAATCTCAGATTATTCCCTGCTGTTTTCTGCAGATAGGTAAGATAGGTTTCTATCCGCTGTTTATCATAGACATACTGTGAAGCGGGAGAGAATGTGATACGGATCAGCTGGTAGTCGCTGTGATCGAGTTTTGTCAGCCAGATCTCGCTTTGCGAGTATTGCGAAAACTCCTGTATGAGGATCTGATTGTATTCATACCTGCTGATAAAGATGCTGCTTAGCTGAAAGATCTTGTATAAATCATTTCTCTGCAAGGTACTTACCGCCTTTGCTTCTGATATATTCCTTCATGTATTCCGGCATATCCGTCTGGAAGGACATTCTTTCATTCGTTTTAGGATGGATGAATGACAGATAATAGGCATGAAGATACTGGCCTGTACTGTCTATGGTCTTTCTGGCGTATTTGCTGTCATTGACGACACTGTGACCGATATACTGCATGTGTACGCGGATCTGGTGGGTCCTTCCGGTCTTCAGTTCTATATCCAGCAGTGTAGAGTCGGCATATCTTTCAAGCACATGGAAAATCGTTATCGCTTCTTTCGAATTCTTTGATGTTACACTCATCATCTGCCGGTTCTTTTCGCTTCTGCCGATCGGTGCATTGATCTCCCCTTCGCTGTTCTCGATGACGCCGTTAACGATGGCGTAGTATTTTCTATAGCAGGTCTTGTCCTTTAACTGTTCCGATAGAAAGGAATGAGCGGCGTTGTTTTTGGCACAGACCAGCAGTCCCGAGGTATCCTTATCGATCCTGTGGACTATTCCCGGCCTTATAACGCCGTTTATCGACGAAAGCCTGTCTCCAGCGTGATACATTATGGCATTCACCAGCGTTCCGG